>CAZJAY010000071.1:0-6738 GCA_964543915.1 uncultured Methylocystis sp.
CGCGTCATAGGCGTTCTCGGCGGAGGCCGAGTCTGCCGTGCGTCCCTTGCGCAGGTCCTCGATCGCAGCGTTGAGCGTCTGCGGAGTCACGCCGACGGCCTGAAGAATGCGCGCGGCTTCCGTGTCCTTCTCAAGAGCGATGGCCAGCAGCAGGCGCTCGACGGTCACGTAGGAATCGCCCGCTTTCTGGGCGATTTTTTCCGCATTGTCGAAAATACGCGCGAGGGCGGGGGCGAGATAAACCTGTCCCGCGCCGGCGCCGCCGACTTTCGGCAGCTTCGCCAGCGCCGCTTCGGTCTTGGCGAGCGCCTCGCGCGCCTTGCCGCCCGCCCGATCGATGAGCCCTGCGCAAAGGCCCTCCTCGTCGTCGAGCAGAACTTTCAACAGGTGTTCGGGCGTAAATTGCTGATTGCCTTCGCGCATCGCAAGCGACTGGGCCGCCTGCACGAAACCCCGCGCGCGTTCGGTGTATTTGTCAAAATTCATCTTTTCCCCTCTCGACCTTGAGGCGTCCCATCAAAGCGGCGCGCCTCGCGTCAAACAGTCCGTCGGCCCCTTGCGGCGGCCGACTTTCCGGATATGGGAAGGGCTCCGACCAATAAAAGAGGCGTGGCGTCGCAGTTGCGGGATCTGGCGTCCCTGTCGCCGGAACGCTTGACAAGTTTGGGGTTTCGGTCGCCCTTTTCCGGGATGCGCCTTGCTTCCCTCTATCGCTATCCCGTCAAGGGCCTCTCTCCCGAAGCGCTTGATGACGCCGATCTGGAGACGGACGGCTATTTCCCCTGCGACCGACTTTTCGCCCTTGAGAACGGGCCTTCGGGCTTCTATCCCGAGGCCCCGGCGCATCAGCCAAAGATCAAATTCCTGATGCTTATGCGCAACGGCGCGCTGGCTGGCCTCTCAACGCGCTATGCCCCGGCGGATGGCGAGTTGACCATCGCCCGCGATGGGCGCGTGCTTGCGCGCGGCTGTCTTGCCGACGCCGCCGGCCGCGCTGTGATTGAGGCCTTTCTGGGCGACTATCTCGGAACGGAGATTCGCGGCCCGGTCCGCCTGCTGGCGTCGCCGACGGGCTTTCGCTTCACGGACTCGAAAGCGGGCTTCGTTTCACTTGTCAATCTGGCGAGTGTCGCGGCGATCGAAACGGCCGTTGGCGCGTCGGTCGATCCGTTAAGGTTTCGCGCCAATCTCTATCTCTCGGGCGCCGCGCCCTGGGCGGAGGCGGCATGGCCGGGCCGTCGCCTTCGAATTGGCGGCGCCGAGCTCGAAATCCTGAAAATGACCGACCGCTGCGCCGCCACCGCCGTCGCGCCAGGCGTCGGCGCGCGGGACATGGATATTGTTGAGACCCTGCGCAGTCGATTCGGCCACATCGATTGTGGCGTCTACGCCCGCGTCAGCGTCGGCGGCGCGATCCGGCGTGGCGATCGCGTCGCCCTGGCGTAGCGCGGGTCGCGTCAGCGCGAACAGGCGCCGGGCGAACGCTCGATCCCGGGATTCGATGATTCAGGCCTCCGGGATCTCGCTGCGGGGTCGCAGAGGCGCACCCGCTTTGCGAGGCTCTTGGCCATCCGGCCTCAATGACGTAAGGCTATTTTCGATGAAATAAACATGGGAATCCATATGAAAACGCGAATGATGCTGATTTTGATGGCCTTTTCGTGCACGCCCGCCTATGCGGATCGCAAGGCGGCCGACGCTTGCGCTGCAGGGTTGCCCGCCGTCTCGAAGCAGATCTACGACCAGGCTGTCGATAAGGTTCAGCCGGGCGCCGACAACAAGGCTGTCGTCAAACAGATAACCCAGGACATGGTCGGCGCTGGCCAGCTGTCGATGCTGTCGGCCAAATCAAGCGCGCAGGCCGCAGGCGGCTGTTTGAAGAAACTGGCCGAATAGCGCCGACGCTGATGTGTCCGGGCGACCTTGCCGGCGATCCGGAGGACGAGCATCCAATCATAATCCCGCGCGCGGCTTCGCGCGCCGGATAATGTCAGCCGCCTGGACGACGACCGAATGCGGCGGTCGTCGATGGCGTCGCCGGCACGCAAACCTTGAAATGCGTCAACCTCACCGATGCGGGCCTGCCGACGGTGGGCCTGCTCCCGACGGGCCGGCTTCCTGCTGCGCGCCTTCCAATTCATGGGAAGAGGCAAACGCGTTTACGACGTCGCCCGAATGACCGTGGCGCATCCGTTTTCGCGTCTCCTGGGCCAGGCTGCGGACAGCGCGCCCTTGAGGCCTGTGTTTGCGAGGACCTGACGCACGCCCCCTTTTATGAGCCGCCAACGATGTGGAGGGGCTCGAAAATTTTGCGGCGCGCCCCATGATGACGTTACGCCGGTTTTTAGGAAAAAGGCATTCCCGGTTAACGAAAGCAGTCGGAGAAAAATATGAAAATCAGTCGTTTAAGCATAATTATCGCCATTGCCCCTCTCGCGGCGACGCTCGCAGGCTGCGGTCCGGCGGACGACGGCAACGGAACAACGATCATCGACTGCAATCTCGCCGCGCATCATGAGGTCGACGGCACCTCAATGGATGACGCCAATCGCGAGTTCACGCTGGGTAAAATCGTCAACGCCTGTCTGAAGGGTAAGGGGCTGACCCCCGCCAGCAGCAAGCCGGGTTGTCTGGTTGAGCCGACCTCGCCCGAGCAGGGCGCGGCCTACGTCCGGGCGACGAAGGACTGCTGGTCCAAATAAACCTCGATGCCGCCATTGTCGGCGTCCGTGCCCGGACGCCGACACATCGCTTCTTCTCCCGCCGGAAATCACGGCATCGTTACCCGAGGACCCCGCCTTTTGCGCCAGAGGGTCTACGCCTACGCGCGCAGCGAGAGCCGCGATCTTTCCAGCCGTTCCTCGTCCATCGTTCGGCCCCGGGCGCGTTGCCCGGACCAACATGAACTTTTACGTGTTCGTGTCGGGTTCGGCGTCATTGCCGTGTCATAAATATTTCCGATTATTTTAATGTGTTTTCCAATATATTTTGGTCGGTTGTCATGAAATACCGTCTTGCGTTGGTCCTCGCCATTTTCTTTGCCGCTTCTGCCGCGTTCGGTCTGTCGCTTGAGATGGATCTGGCTCCCTACAACAAGGTCGCCGGCGTTTCGGGCCGCGTGAAGTCGGTTGGCTCTGACACGCTGCATCAGGAGATGCAGCTCTGGGCGCGTGGATTTCAGGAGAAATATCCCGAAGCGTCGATAGAGATCGAGGGCGCCGGCTCCAACACGGCGCCGCCAGCGCTTTTGTCCGGCGAGGCCCTGCTCGGGCCCATGTCGCGTCAGATGACGCCCGACGAGCTCGACGCGTTCCAGGCCAAATACGGGTTTAAGCCAACGGCGGTGCTCGTCGCGATCGATGCGTTGGCGATTTATGTCAATAAGGATAACCCGATCCAGTGCCTGACGATGGAGCAGATCGAGCGCATTTTCGCGGCCGATCCGAAGAGCGGCGGCGGTAAAAGCATCTTCACATGGGGTGACGTCGGCGCGACTGGCCCGTGGGCGACGCGGCCGATCGCGCTTTACGGGCGCAACACACTCTCGGGCACATATAAATTTTTCCGCCAGAACGCGCTCGGCGGCGGGGACTTCAAGCCGTCGCTGCGTCAGGAAAAAGGCTCCGAGGCGGTCGTTGCGTCAGTTGAGGCGGACGCTGGCGCCATTGGCTATTCCGGCATCGGCTATAAAACGGTTGGCGTCCGGGCGATTTCGGTGTCGACGCCTGGAAAAAGTTGCAGCGAACCGAATTTCGAAAACGCCTATTCGCGCAAATATCCGCTGGCGCGAGGCCTTTATATCTACGTGATGAAAAATCCGTCGTCGCCGCTCGAGCCAATGATTGGCGAATTCATTAAATATATCCTCTCGCGGGACGGCCAATCGCTTGCCGCCGCCGGCCATTATTACCCCGTTACGAACAAGATTCGTAATCATGAGCTGACCCGCCTCGGTCTCCTCGTCCAGTAAGGCGCGTCGGTTTTCCTTGACGCCGTCGCCGGGTCTCCATATCGCTTGCCTCGCCAGTCGGCCGGATGGCCGCTGTCGCAAGACAGAGGAAAGTCCGGGCTCCACGGAGACACGGCGCCGGATAAGGTCCGGCGGGGGCGACCCCAGGGAAAGCGCCACAGAAAGCAAACCGCCGCGCAAGCGGTAAGGGTGAAAGGGTGCGGTAAGAGCGCACCGCCGGGACGGCGACGCCCCGGGCATGGCAAGCCCCGCCGGGAGCAAGACCGAATAGGGATGACACGCCGGTTCGCGCCGGCAGACCCGTCTCCGGGTTGTCGTCCGGGTTGGTCGCCAGAGGCGGTCGGCAACGACCGTCCCAGAGGAATGGCCATCGCGTGTGCGCCGGGCGACCGGCGCGCGCCATACAGAACCCGGCTTACAGGCCGGCTGGCTTTTCATCCGCCGCTCCCGTGGCGCCTCTGGCGTTCGGCGATCAAGGCCCGTGTAAACGGTCCCTTAACACTAACGAAGGCTAATAAGGGTGGCGCCATGTCCGGCGCCGGCGCCGACGTCGATTCGTCGAACCGAATTCGCACGGAACATGAACCGCCTGCCGTTCGCCCAGCGCAAACCGCATCCGGCTCTTCCCGCCGGCGCCGTCGTGCGCGGCCGGACGGGGCGGGGCCAGCGTCGCGGATCGGCGACGGAACGGACGCAGCCTATGCGGCCCTGGGCGGGAGCGATGATGCGCGAACGAGAGGATAGCGGCGAGCTTCGTCATATTCCGGTGCTGCGCGATGAGGCGATCGCCGCGCTTCAGGCTGAACGCGGCGGAGCCTTTCTCGACGGGACCTTTGGGGCCGGCGGCTATTCGCGGGCGCTTCTGGCCTTTCCCGATACGCGCGTCCTGGCCCTCGATCGGGATCCGGTTGCGATCCGCGACGGTACGTCGCTCGTCGCCGCCGCAGCCGGTCGACTGACGCTTGTCGAAACGCGTTTCTCCGGGCTCGAAAAGGTCGCGCGCGAAAAAGGTTTTGCGCCGCTCGACGGCGCGGTTTTCGACATCGGCGTGTCGTCCATGCAGTTCGACGACGCAGCGCGCGGTTTCTCGTTCCGGGGCGACGGGCCGCTCGATATGCGTATGGAAACGCGTGGCGCGAGCGCCGCCGACATCGTGAATACGGCGGACGAAGAGACGCTGGCGGATATTTTCTATTTCTATGGCGAAGAACGGGCCGCGCGCCGCATTGCGCGCGCCATCGTCCATGATCGCAGGAGCGCGCCCTTTACGTCGACACAGGCGCTCGCGGGTCTGATCGCGCGCGTCGCGCCCACGCGTCCGACGGATATTCATCCGGCGACAAAGAGTTTTCAGGCGCTGCGGATCGCCGTCAATGACGAGTTGGGCGAACTGGTCGCCGCGCTCACGGCGGTCGAACGCCTGTTGGGGCCGGGCGGCCGACTCGCGGTCGTCTCTTTCCATTCGCTCGAAGACCGGATCGTGAAACAGTTTCTTGCCGAGCGCTCGGGGCGCGGCGAGTCAGGCTCGCGGCGGTTGCCGGGCGAACCGGCGATCGACGCGCCGACCTTTATCTGCGCCGGCCGACAACCCGTCCTTCCCTCGCGGGCGGAATGCGACGCCAATCCACGCGCCCGCTCCGCAAAGCTGCGTTACGCAACGCGCACCGAAGCGTCGGCGCGGCCCGTGTCGGCGAAACTCGAACGATTGGCGCGCCTGCCCGAACGGACCGGGAGAAAAGCCTGATGCTGCGGTTTCTCAATCTTGTCGCTATCGCCGCGCTGTTCGGATCGGCTGTCTACGCCTACACGACGAAATATCAGACAAGCTATCGCGCCGAGCAGATCGCCAAGACAAACATTGAAATCAAGGCGGAGCGCGACGCGATCGCGGTCTTGCGGGCCGAATGGGCCTATATGACCCGTCCGGCGCGGCTTCAGGAACTCGCCGACAAATATCTCCCCGACCTCCAGCCGCTTCAGGTTGCGCAGCTTGTCGACGCCAATGCGATTCCCGAGCGATCGGCCCGCGGCGACGGCATCGGCGACAAACTGGATGCGCTCGGTCTTGGCGCGGACGCCGCGTCGACCGACGCGGCTGACAAGCCGGCGCCGACGGATGGCGCGAAACCCAAAGCTGCGCGAAAGGGACGCCGCACGCCATGACGAACCAATCTGTCGCGAACAAACGCGCCGCGAAATCGGGAGGCTGGCGTCGGGTCGTCGCAGAAATGTTTTCGACGCGGCTTTCCGCGAGCGGGTCGCGCATCCGCATCGCTGCCCTGGGCTTCGCGGCGCTTTACGCAGTCATTTGCGGCAAGCTGATCTATCTTGGAGTCAGGCCCGAATCGGGCGCCGGTCAGCGCGAGGTCGCACAGGCGGTTTCCGCTTCGCGACCGGACATCGTCGATCGTAACGGCGATGTGCTTGCGAGCGACGTGAAGGTTATGTCGGCCTTCGCCGAGCCCAAAAAACTGATCGATGCGGACGAAGCCGCCGATCAACTATCCGCGATTTTGCCGGATATCGACGCGCGCGATCTGCGCGAGCGACTCTCGATGAAAAAGAAAGGATTCATCTGGGTCAAACGCGAAGTCACATCGCAGCAACGCGATGCAATCTTTCATCTTGGCTTGACCGGCGTCGGCCTGATCGCCGAAAACAAGCGCGTCTACCCAAACGGACCGATTGGCGCGCATGTTCTGGGCTTCGCCAATATCGACAACGCCGGGATCGCCGGCATTGAAAAATATATCGCCGGGCAGGGCCTT
>CAZJAY010000072.1:0-6718 GCA_964543915.1 uncultured Methylocystis sp.
GCTTGGGCTCCAGCGCCGCAAGCCGCCCGAGCCCCAGGCGCGTCAGCCAGCCGGCGACGGTCGAACGGGCCATGGACAGCTTCTCGGCGATCTCGTCGCCCGTCAGGCGATACTCCCGCCGCAGCCGCTCGATCGAGACCAGCCAGGGCTCGCCGGTGCGGTTGGCGACCTCCTTGGGCCGCGAGGAGCAGTTCTCAAGCCCCGCCGGCCCTTCCTTCTCGAACCGCGCCAGCCATTTGCGGGCGGTCCTTTCACTGATCGCAAAGCCGTCGGCGACGACCCCCAATGGCTGGCCTTCCTTTATCCGCCGAACCATTTCCGCTCGACCAAGCGGCGTCATTCGCGCATTCTTACGGGGGGTTGTTCATCCGAAGAAGTCCCGAGTGCATCGTGTGGCAACGACCACTCTCAAGCCTTCACCTCGGGTGAACAACCTCCTCGGAGACCACACCTAGGCCGCCGCGATCTACCATAAGGCGCAAAGGCACAGGGTCGAGGCAGGCGACGTCGAGAGGGAGGGGTTCTCCGCCGCCTTTCTTTCAACGAGGTCTTGCACCCGCACATAAACGCAAAAAAATCCGCCCCGGATCTCTCCAGAGCGGCTTATTAAACCCAAAATCAGCGGTTAAACACTAAAATGAGCTCGGTGAACCCAAAATGAGCAGTTAAAACTCAGAATAAGCCGTCGATACCTAGAATGAGACATTAAGCCCAAGTTGGGCCCCCAAAATCAGCGGTTCAAACCTAAAATGAGCCTATTAAGCCCAAAATGAGCCGTTCAAGCTCAGAATAAGCCGTCAATTCCACGCCTCCGCCGTTTGGCGTTGGAATTACTGCCCAGGTGCATTTTTGAAAGGCATTTAACTCATGGCTAGTTTCAGAGGGCGCATGGCCCAGTTCGTCACCGATCGCTTCCCCCGAGGAAGAAGTGCCTGTCGAGGCGCTCTGCCACGATAACCGCGTCACCTAAAAGTCAGACTGACATGGATGAGAGATCCTCTTCTTGACGACATCGCAAATCACTTCATTCGTTGCGTTTTGCACTATGTTGGTCGTGGCAAGCCAAAAGAGTTAGACGCAACTCGCCACTAGCCTGTCATCACATGGGATCTCTACTCAGTTCATTCCTTTTTCAATGGGCAGTTCTAAATTCAGATCTCCGCGCCGTGTTGGCCCCTGCGGCGCATAGGGACCGGGCCGGATCGGCAGCGCGAGAATGTAGTTATGGAGTGAGTTTCGCCTCTCCTCCAGACGCGTGGCTCGATCATCGAGGCGCTCGCGCTCAGCCTTAGTGCATCGATCGCCACCTTCGTCTCAGGTTTTGGCGACGGGTCGTGGATAGCATCGTGCAGCTGAGAGAGAAGAGCCTCCATTGCCGCGATACGGGGGCCTCGTTCCGCCTGCTGAGTGGCGATTTCCGAAAAGCTCGTCTGCAATGTGAGCGTCCATCCCGCCGTCGCTAACACGATCGGGAATAGCAGTGAAATACCGCGAGACGTCCTCTCGTCGAAGAGATGTTCGTGCTGCAGGATAAGCTAGACTGAGGTGGGAGAAGCCTCTCAACCTCACCGATATCCCGTACGAAGTCGGTATGACATCTTGATTGGGGTTTCTTACCCACCCCCGCCGGCTTTGCAGTCGGCAATTGTATCATTGGCTCGCGCGCCCCTTCGCCGTCACCATGATCTTGCAAATAATCTGCACGCCCAGCCATACGACGGCGAAGATTGGCGCGAGATCGCCTGAGATGAGCCCCCATTCATGGATTGCGCTGCGCCACTCCGGAACGACATAGGCGGCGCCTGTCGCGACCGCCGCAGCGTCGACGAGTTTCGTGACCGGGTGATCGACAAAATTCTCGACCATTCGCAACGGCATGATCATCTCCCCCGGCAAATCGTAGTTTCGCGATGCATTCGCAGCAGACGCCCGGCGATCCAGACGGCGCCCTTCGAGCGGTTTTCCTCGACGAACTGCGCCGCCCATTCGAGTTCGTCGTCCGAGAGCGGCGCCGAACAGATGGCGGCATGCTGGCGCCGGATCGCCGCCTTGCGGGCGGAGGGCGTGCGTTCAGAAAGGACGGCGGCGACCGCCCGGGCGGGCGGCGGATCGCTCGGCGCGCAGCTCGCGAGCGAGGTCATCGGGATCAGCAGGAGGAGCCGGAAGGCTCGCGCGCGCGTCAGCGGTTTCAATCACGACCTCCTGTGTTTCCCGTATTGCCTCATTGACGGCCCGCTCGCCGATGGCGGCGTCGCGCTCCCCATCCTGCCGGCGCACCCGAAGCGCTGCGAACAGCGCCCCGAGAGCGGCCCGAACGATTTCGGCGAGAGCCCGCCACATCACCGGATCCCGGCGATATTGGCGTCCTTTGCGGCGACGCCCGCGAAACCGGCCATGAGAACGGGAATGTCGTTGAAGTCGATGGCGCCGTTGCCCGCCCATTTCGCGAGGACGCCCGTAACAGCGGCGATGCCCAGAATCGTCGTCTTCCACGAGACGAGCGCGTTGATCACAAAATCCATTTTCTGCCCCTTGATGCCGGGAGACCGCCCGGCGCGGATGGGAGAAGCGCCTTCAGGCGGCGGATCACGCAACGAAGCGTGGCTGTCTGCCGGCGGCCGCCTGCGCCAGCGTCAGACCGCCACGCGCCTCCAGATGGGCCAGTTCGAAGGACAGGCCTTCCAGACCGAGCGCCTCGCCAATTTTTCGCGCCGCGAGATAGGACTTGCGATCGCCCCAATCGATCTTGCCATGCTTCATGACGGCGAAGTCGAACGCGAGGCGGTGATTATGCCAGGACTGCCCGCCGCGGGCGTAGGTGACGATCTTGCCCGGCCTCGTCCGTCCTTGCGCAAAAATCTGGTTCTGGCGGGCGTTATCCCGGTAGGTGGAGATAATGCAGACGTCGATGCCAGCGTCCTTGCACTTCGCGATGAACTGCCTGCACAGCTTCGCGACATGGGGATGCAGATCGTCAATATTTCGGGAGTCGATCATTCACCTGCTCCAATAAAAAAGGCCCGGTCGAAACCGGGCCTTCGGGATTTGCGGGAAGAACTGAGGCGTCAGGCAAAGCGCTCTCGGGCGCCTCGGATGATGAGAGGAACAATCAGCAAGGGGTCAGATGCGGTACCATTTGAGCGAGGCCGCGCGATAGATGAACCGGAACTGCGTATTGGCGGTCGGATTGCCCGGCGCACTGGCGATCGTTGTTCCCGCGGAAGGCGTCCATGTCAGCGTCGTCACGGCGCTGACAAAACTGATGATCTGAACCTGACCGTCGACGGGCGACGCCGGGAAGTTGATCGTCAGCGCCGCAATCGCCGCGGCTGGTTCATGGATCAGGATCGGCGTCGCCGCGGAAAGGGCGATCGACGACCCGGTTCCGGCGGTGCTGTACTGGATCGCGGTGATGCGCAGATCCGCCGATACTGCGAGCGGCCCGCTCGTCGTCAGCGTATTGTTCACCGAGACGGAGCCGTCCTGATCGATCGTCAGACGGTCCGCGAGCGTCACGCTGCCATTTGCAGTGGTCGCAATGACGATCTTTGCGCCATGGGCGGTATTGGTCCAGTTCTGCGTCGCGACAAACCGGATCTGCGCCCGCGCGCCGCCCGAGAAGGCGTTGTCGCCATAGCCATAGGCGTCCCATGTGGAGATGATATCGCCGCTCAGGACGGCGGACGCCGCCGCAGCTGTGACATTCGCCCGCCGCGTCCGGAAGCCGGGCGCGCCGCCATAGCCTTCCATCAGGAGGAACTGGCTGCTGTTGGCCGAGGCCCCGACGAACCGCGCAACGTAGCCCGTCGGCGCGTTCGGCAGGGATGTCACCGTGACATTGGCCGAGAGGGTCCATGGCGCGGCGAAATAGGCCTCGATCGTCGTCCCCAACGACCGGCAATCGGATTTGGCGACCTGTTTGACGCCCGAGGCGGCGACGCCGTCCGTGTTGTAATCCCGAAAGGCGCCGGAGAATGCGGCGGCGATCGTTCCCATGTTCTCTCCTTAAGGAACGACGGCGTATTGAATGGCGGACCATGCGGAGGCCGCCCCGTTCAGGGCGACGAAGCGGGTCCGCACGGCCACCGTCATGCCGCTGTCGATGTCGGGCGTGCGAAGCACATTCGAAGAAAACTCATAGGCGACCGTGATCCATGTCGCCCCGCCATTCAGGGAATATTGCGCCTCGAACTGCAGCGTCTGTTCCTGGATCATCGCCGACTCGATCAGATATTGGGACGCAACCGTCGGATCGCTCAGATTGATATCGCAGGATATTTTGATGTAGCCGAGATTGTCGCCGGTCGAGACCCCGGTCAGACCAAAATAGGTCGGCGGGTTGAAGGTGCCGATATTCACGATCCTGATCTGTGTGATCGGATCGATGGGCGGCGGGTCGTCGGCGAATACGTTCGGCGTGATCTCCCGCAGCGTCAGATTCCATTTTGCGAGCGTCATGTCAGGCTGGAGCGACTCGACGCGCCATACGCCGTCAATCCCGAAGTTCGGCGCATTGACGCCGACGACGCGCTGCCGGATCGCGAGCATCCCGCGCGGCCCCAACGTAAGGGTGAGGCGCTTCTTGCCATTGATCCGCCGCGCCATGCGCTGCGCCATACGATAAGCCTGATTGGGCGAGGGAACGAGATCGAAGCCGAGGTTGGAGACGCGTTTCCCGACGATAGCCTGCGACCCCGCGTCCACCCATGTCGGCGCTTCGAATTTCTGGTAGTTCTGGCGGGGCTCGATATAGGTGATATGGATTTCGTTCATCGCCTCGCTGGCGCTTTCGACAAAATCCTCGGTGAAGGCGCCAATATCGCTTTCGTCGAATGTGACCGCCGGCTCCTCCCATTTGCCGATCCACATGGTGAAGCGGCCATTGGGGTCGAGGCCGTAGGAGCCGTCGCAGGCGGCCATGATATTGGCGAGAAACTCCCGCGGCGGCGTATTGAAATAGAAGACGCCCGTTATTCTGGCGAAGACCTCGAAGGCGTCGCCGGCAAAGCGCACTCGCGTCGCCTTTCTGAACTGGTCGCAATCATTCGCCGCGACAATGATCGCATCCCAGTCAACGCCATTGATGGCGGTCACGCCCTCATGGATCAGCCAGGAAACAAAGTGGGCGGCGATCAGCGCCGGGTTTTCAGAAAATTTCCACGTCGGGTTGTAAAGGCTCCAGTCGCCGGTCGCCGGATGCAGCAACTGTTGTTCGGTATCGCGGGGATCATAGATCCGCGCGCCACGCACGAATACAGACCATTCGGGAAAACCGTTTGGGAAATATTTGATACGCGAGGTGCCGGCGGGAATCGCCGTCGTCGAGGCATAGGTGTAAAGACAGGTGACGCCCTTTCCCCGGTGGTCGGCGCTCCAGACATTCGCCATGGCGGTCGGCGAATAGGTCAGCATCAGATTGTTCAGAATATACGAGTTATATCCCGCTTCCGTGGCGTTGACGGGCTCGAACGCGATGAGCGCGCATTCCTTGATCGTATAGGTCGACGAGCTGGTGGTCGGGATCCAGATCCAGTAGCCATTGATATAGGCCCAGTAGCCGCTACTGATCGTGTAGTTGGGCGTTTTGACGAATTTGATCCCATCCTGCGGAATGAAGACCGCGTCATTCCCGTCGGGCGTATTGCTGGAGCGATTGACGCCGGTCGAGCCAAAGGTAAAGGCCTCGTCGTCGCACAGGATGCCGTCAAAACCGTCAATCGGCCCGTCGCAGATATAGATGCCGGTGTAGATGAATTTGCCGATGCGGCTGTCGGCGTTGGTGGTCGGGGCGGGCCCCGTCACGGCGACCGTATCGCTTTCATAGAAGAAATAGGCGCCGGACGTTTTGGTTCTGCCGAAGATGAAAGAGCGCGGACAATCAGCCTGTCGGATAGTTCGGGACAACGGCGTCGGCGGCGGCCCCTGCTGCTGCGGGGCGAAGAGCGGCAGATCGCCGAAGCCCGAAGGCTGGGTCGTATTGGACCGCATCAGATATTGCGCGCCGGTCAGCGCCATGGTCGCGCCAATGCTGACGGCCGCGAATACGCTGGCGCCGGCGATCAGCGCGGCGCCGCCGGTGACGAGCGCCGCCGCAGCGAGACCAATGCCGATGGCGACGGTCCGGACTACGCGGCCCAATCGACGCCCCAGCAGCGGATGATATGCGCCCGCCGCACCTGCAATGTCCCAAAAGCCCGGACGACGACACGGCCCTTGTCGGCCACGAGGCCGAGGATCGGTTCGGTTCGAAGGCCCTGATCGATGACGGCGACATCGCCGTGATGCGGCGCCCGCTCATTGAGGCGCATGATCGCCGCGGCGTGGGCGAAGCCGGCTTCCGGTCCCGCTTCAAACCACCAGCGGCGCGCCGCGCTGTCGGAGGGAATGTTTTCGACGCCGCAGGCGTGGAGCCAGCGGGAGACGAGATGATAGCAGGGCGCAAATTGGCAGGACAGGTTTCTCGCGAAAGCGATGACATCCTGCGTCATGTGTCCGAGCTCCAGACAATGGTTTGGCGGCCCGAGAGCAGCTGCACGCGCTCGAAGATTTTGTCGCCGGGATATTTTGATTGCTGGTCCTGATCCGTCATCATGGCGTAACGGGCGACATTCTTGGTCGAAAACAGCGGTTCTGCAGTGACGCTGATGCGCATTTGCCGGTTTTCGCCGTCGACCGAGAATGACGCCTTGTCCATGAGATAGAGTTCGACGAGAAAGGG
>CAZJAY010000073.1:0-6715 GCA_964543915.1 uncultured Methylocystis sp.
CTAGGCGGGTCAGGCGGCCTTATTGCGAGATGGGCTTGCAGTGATGCAATAACTCGCCAAAACGGCGCGTTAAGGCTAAGCTTGGAGAAGAAGTTACAGAGGCTGCGGGCTCAAATGAAGTCTGGGCCATGGATTTTTTTCATGATCAACTTTTTGACGGGCGGAGAATCCGCTGCCTGACAATCGGTTGCTCCGTGGAAGATGGGCCAGCGTTTATCAGCGGGCGGCTGGATTTACAGGTCTTTGTGAGAGCTGTGACGCTGGATTTTTCGCGGCCACGAAAGCTAACGGACACCTCTTGCATTGAACCATTCAACGGCAAGTTCCGACTGGAGTGCTTGAGCGAAAATTCGTTCGTGAGCCTCGACGAAGCGAGGCGGAAACGCGAGGCTCGCCGTAGAGACCATGATCACGACGTCCGCATCGCTCAATCGACGATAAAACGCCGAATGAAGCTGGCGTTTCTCAGCAACAGTGGTCCAACGTTAGAGAAAGTGCGGCTCAGCCCCATGAGCGGCGGTCTGCCGAATCATGCAAAGGCGGCGGTATTTGACGCCGGGGCGCCAGGTCGCCCCCCAAGAGCGTGACGATTTGGCCGCAATTAATCGCATGATGTAGCGGTCCGGCGATCAGCGATGCCGCCGCGCCGTCCGATTTGACAAAGACCCGGCTTCAGGGAAGCCGGGACACGTTGGCCGCTTTCTGTCCGAGGGCTACCAAACCTGAAAATTCAGCCTATTCTGTTTTTAACGGAAGGCGGAAGCTCTCTTCCTCCGTGATCGGTCCGTTAGTCGACAAGTGGAGCATGTCATGCGCATAGGAACACAGATCACTCTCCTGATTTCGCTGCTACCTTGTCTGACGGCGAATATCGCGACGGCAGGTCCACTCACTGTGAGCGATGTGAGCGCCTTGTCGGGCGTCACGTCTGTCGAGCAGATTGTCCATCGACGCGCCTCTTCTCGCGGTATGAATAAAGCCGGCGCCGCAAACGCCGCGCCTGCCGCGAGCGCCTATGATTCCTACACGGGGTTTGGTTCTGGCGGCCGTATGAATGCGGACGATGATTTCGCATTTGGCGGTTATGATCCGGATTTTGTCGTCGATTATGGCAATGGCTGGAACACGCCCGGGTTCTATGGCGACCCCTATGGTTTCGGAGCTGGCTACGGCGCGGGGATGTGGGGCTGGTGATTATGAAAATTAAATCGCCGCCCATGTGGCGGCGCCATCGTCAATAGAGCCGCGGACAGATGCGACGCGGAGTCCTGTCGGCCTCTTGCGTGGTCGACAGGACTCCCTGCGGTTGATCCGTACCAGTCGGCGCGCGGATCGCGCCTGGGCGCGTTCCTGAAGCTATAGATATAGATCGGACCGGGACCGCGCCGGCAGACTGATCCTGCCTGCGGAGACTGCTCGCGCCCCCACTGCCGACGGCGTCCGCCCGCGTTTTCTGAAAAACCGCCCTCGCCCTCTCTGCTTGATTGATGTCGGGACACAGGCTACTGTCCACTTATGTTGACACTAGCCGAGCGCATTTCAGCGACGCCGGCGGCCCGGGCGCGGGCGGTCGTGATCGGCGGCGGGTTCGGCGGGCTTGCCGCCGCCATCCGCCTTGGCGCGCGAGGCTATCACGTCACCGTGCTGGAGAAGCGCGACGCGCCTGGCGGGCGCGCCTACGTCTATCGCCAGGACGGCTTCACTTTCGACGCCGGTCCGACGATCGTCACGGCCCCGTTTCTTTTCGAAGAGCTGTGGACGCTGTGCGGACGTCATATGGCTGACGATGTCGAGCTGCGGCCGATGTCTCCCTTCTATCGTATTCGTTTCGAAGACGGCGCTTCTTTCGACTATAGCGGCGATATGGCCGCAATGCGCACGGAGATCGCGCGCTTTTCGCCTTCTGATGTCGACGGCTTTGTGCGTTTCATGGAAAAGAGCCGCGAAATCTGTCGAATCGGTTTCGAGCAGCTTGGCGACGTGCCTTTTTCATCGCCATTCGACATGGCGCGGATCGCGCCGGATCTGATCCGGCTACAGGGCTACCGCAGCGTTTACGCGCTCGTTTCACAGTATTTGCGTGACGAGCGGCTACGCACCATTTTCAGCTTTCATCCGCTGCTGATCGGGGGCAATCCTTTCCGCGCCAGCGCGATCTATTGTCTGATCGCCGCGCTCGAAAATCGCTGGGGCGTACACTTCGCCATGGGGGGCACGGGCGCGCTGGTCTCGGGCCTCGTCGATCTCATCGAAGGGCAGGGCGGCGAAATCCGCTACGAGGCCGAGGTCGAATCCATCATCGTCGATGCGGGTGTGGCGCGGGGCGTTCGCCTCGCGGACGGCGAGGCCATCCCTGCCGATATCGTCGTTTCCAACGCCGATTCCGCCTGGACCTACGCGCGTCTCCTGCCGGCGCACGCGCGCCGTCGCTGGAGCGATCGGCGGATTGACCGCGCGTCCTATTCCATGGGTCTGTTTCTCTGGTATTTCGGGACGAATCATCGTTACGACGACGTCGCCCATCACACCATCCTGATGGGTCCCCGCTATCGTGAACTGCTCAAGGATATCTTCGAGCGCAAGACGCTCGCTTCCGACTTCAGCCTTTATCTGCATCGTCCGACCGCGACGGATCCATCTTTGGCGCCGCCCGGATGCGACGCCTTCTATGTGCTGTCGCCCGTTCCCAATCTCGAAGGCGGACAGGACTGGCCAAAAATCGCGGAGTCCTATCGCGCCCGTATCGCCGCCTATCTCGAAGCGAGCCTGCTGCCGGATCTCTCGGCCCGGATCGTCACTTCCCGCATCGCGACGCCGCGCAATTTCGAGTCCGAACTCAACGCCTGGCGCGGCGCCGCTTTCGGCCTTGAGCCGATCCTGACGCAAAGCGCGTGGTTCAGGCCGCACAATGCGAGCGAGGACGTGCGCAATCTTTTTCTCGTTGGCGCGGGGACGCATCCAGGGGCCGGTCTGCCGGGCGTGCTCTCTTCCGCGCGGATCCTCGACAAGGTAGTCCCGCATGCATCGGTTTTCGCCTAGACAGTCGTTCGCTTCGGCGGAGGACCACGCCCGATGCGCTGCCGCCATCCGTGTAGGATCACGCTCCTTCCACGCCGCATCGCTCCTGTTGCCGCCGCGGATCCGTAAACCCGCCTATGGACTCTACGCCTTCTGTCGTCTTTCGGACGACGCCGTCGATCTTGAAGATGGTTCGCATGAAGCTGTCGCGCGTCTGCGCGCGCGCCTTGCGGACGCCTGCGACGGCCGTCCGCAGGACGCGCCGGCGGATCGCGCCATGGCGGATCTCATGCGGGAATACGCCATACCGCGCGCCGCGCCGGAAGCCCTGCTTGAGGGACTCGCCTGGGACGCCGAGGGGCGGCGGTACCAAAGCTTCAGTGATTTGCAGGCCTACGCCATGCGCGTCGCGGGCGCCGTTGGCGTGATGATGACGCTGATGATGGGCGTTCGCTGCTCCTCCACGCTGGCGCGCGCCTGTGATCTGGGCGTGGCGATGCAACTGACGAATATCGCGCGCGACGTCGGCGAAGACGCGCGCGCGGGACGTCTCTACCTGCCGCTGGATTGGCTTCTGGAGGCCGGGATCGATCCCGACGCTTTCCTCGCTGCGCCTGTTGCGTCGCCTGCGGTGAAGACCGTCGTCGCGCGATTGCTGCGGGAGGCCGATTTGCTTTATGCGCGCGCCCGACGTGGCGTCGCGCATTTGCCGGCCGGCTGTCGTCCGGCCATTCTCGCCGCTGCGCTTCTCTACGCAGAGATTGGTCATACGCTTGGCCGGCGTCACGCCTTCGATTCCATTTCCGGACGCACGCGGGTGAGCGCCACCGCGCGGCTTGCTTTGCTTGGCAAGGCTGTCGCGTTCTCGCCATGGCTGGCGCGCGACGCATCCGGGCCCGCCCTGGCGCCTGCGCGCTTCCTGATTGAGGCCGTCGCGCGCGAGCCGGTGCGCAGCGTCTATGCACAGGAGTCAACCCTCGCCGCGCAATTCATTCGGATGCTTGACATGTTTGAGCGACTCGAGCGCGCCGAGCGTTTCGGAGAGTAACAAATGCCGGAAAATTATTACGGCATTGTCGAAATGACTCTCGTCTTCAGTCTGGTCCTCGGCTTTTGCGTCTGGCAGCTTTATTCGATCGAGAAAACGCGCGAAAAACTGCGACGCGCGCAACCGCCGGAGCAATCGCGGGCGCGGGATGACGCGGATCCGCCGGACTGAGGCTTCAGGCGCGACGCGGCATCCGGAAGGGCAGCATCAGGCGTACGAACGGATTGGCGAAACGATCGAGCGACAGGCTCTCGTGGACCCAGTCGTGCGATGCGCCGGCGAACCCGGCCGAAACGATCGAGCGCGCGTAGAAAGGCGTGTCCTCCAGCGTGCGTCGCACATGGGCCTCGCCCTCTTCCGCGCGCGTCCGCCGCGGCAAAAACCACTTTGTTCCTGACAGGGCGACGCCCGGCGGCGGCGTCAGCATCTTGGCTTCATTGTCGCCGTCGAAACGCAATGCCAGCGACAACGATCCCTCCCGTCGCCTTTCGGCGTCGTAAAAAATTGCGGCGCCGTCAGACAGGCGCGCGCGCGACCATGTCCAGGACGAGAAGGCCTTTTCCAGCGGCTCGTCCCCGGCGTTCGTATCGAGATAGGCGTGTCCCCGCCAGCTCAGATCCGGCGTCTTGAGATCCACCCGGGCGCGCGCCACAGGCGCGATTGGTCGCCAGACGTGCCGACCTGCTGTTTCAAGCGTGAATTCGCGTCCAAGGATGGTCCGCGGCTCGATAACGATTTCTCCGCGAATCGCCCGTGGAAGCGGAGCGGCGCATTCGTCGAGGCTGATGACCAGCGCGCCGTCTCGCCATTGCAGCGAGCTGGGACCAATCGTGAGCCGGTCCGGCGCGCAATCGAGATTGTCGCGACCGCGCTCTGTCATCGCCCACCGGGCCCCGCGTCCGTAAAGCGCGACGTTGACGGCGCAGTGACGATAGGGATCGCGCCAGCCGGACCACGCATAATAAGGCGAGAAGACGCTGCCGATGAAAGCGATGACGACGATCCCGAATTCGCCGTCATCGCTCAGCGCGTCAACGTACCACCAGCGATAGCCGCCCGGCGCGACCGAGGCGTCGAATGCAAATCCGCCATCAGACACTGCGCCGCGAGACGTCCCGAGATCGCCGCCATCGGCACGCCCGGTCCCGGATGAACGCTGCCCCCCGCCAGATAGAGGCCCGGTAGACGCGTCCGCGCTCCCGGTCGCGTGAAGGAGGCCATCCATCCGTGCGACGCCTGACCGTAGATCGCGCCGCCCGTTCCCGGAAAGAGACGCGCGAAATCCGCTGGCGTCGTCCGCGTCATCGCCGTTATGTCGATCTGCAGCCCACAGGCCGCGAGCGTCCGGAATAGTTTTTCCTCGCATTGATCGAGTTCCTTTTGGGAGATGTCTTCCTCGCCCGGCCGGGCCGGCGCATTGACGAGCGCGAACAGACGCTCGTCGTCGCGCGCTGAATCGTCATCGTCCCGATCCTGCGCGCAAACATAGACCGTCGGCGCGGCGGGCAGACGACCGCGCGCGAAGATGTCGTCGAATTCTGCGCGATAATCGTCCGCGAAGAACACATTATGGCGAACCAGCGGCTGGCCCTGCGCCTGTCCCCGGATTGCGAGCGTCATGGCCGATAGCGATGGCGGCGCGCCTCGCGCTGCCCCGACTACGGCGCGGACGTCGGGTCCGAGGAGGCCGCCGCGCAACGCCGCCACATCGCCATTCATGATTATCGCGTCAGCCCTGATGATTTCGCCATCGTCGAGCGTCACGCCGGCGACGCGGCCGGATTCGACGAGAATGCGCGTGACATCGCGCGACTGCATGAATGCGGCGCCCTTTGTCCGCGCCAGTTCGGCGAGCGCGCAGGCGAGCTTGTGCATGCCGTCGGCGACGCGCCATACGCCTTCCATCTCCACATGCGCGACCAGCATCAGAGTCGCCGGCGCTGCGAAAGGCGAAGAACCGCAGTAGGTCGCGTAGCGTCCGAAAAGCTGTCTCAGTCTCGGATCCCGGAAATATTTGCCAAGCTCGTCCCACATGGTTGCGAAAGGCGAGATGCGCAAAAGATTCGGCAGGCCGCCGAACCCGGCATGGCGTACAAGATCTGCGGGACCTGGCCGCTGCGCGAGAATAAAGGAATCGCGCAGCGTTTCGTAAATTCCCCGCGCCCGCGTACAAAAGCGACGAAAGTTTTGCGCGTCCGTCTGGCTCGCGAAGCGGGCGATCGCGTCGACGCTGCGTTCGCAATCCGCGAACAGGTCGAGGCTTTCTCCGTCGCGCCATGCATGCCGCGCGAGAATCTGCGCGCGCTCGAGCCGGACGTGGTCGTCGAGGCTTGCGCCCGCTTCACGGAAGATTTCGTCGAAGACCCAACGCATGGTGAAAACGGTCGGACCGGCGTCGAGGCGTCGTCCGCCCGCTTCGACCTCGCGGAGCTTGCCGCCGGGCGTCGCGGCGCGCTCGCTCACGGTGACGGCGCAGCCGCGCGCGGCCAGCAGGAGGGCGGCGGCCAGTCCGCCGATTCCGGCGCCTATGACAATCACGCGCTGCGTCCGCATGGCTTCGCTCTTCGCCTCGCGCCCGCCTGTCGCGGGTGAAAAGACAATTGACTCGGCCGGGGCATCTGTCAATAATTAATGACAGTTATAGCGTCC
>CAZJAY010000074.1:0-6688 GCA_964543915.1 uncultured Methylocystis sp.
GGAAGATGTAACAGGCGCGAATGTGCTGGTGGCGCTGTTCGCCGAGCGCGAAAGTCACGCTGTCTATTTCCTGCAGGAGCAGGATATGACCCGTTACGACGCCGTAAATTACATTAGTCACGGCATCGCCAAACGCCCAGGACTCTCGGACTCGAGCCGTTCGCCGCGCGGCGCCGAAGAAGACGCCGAGCGCACGGAGGGTCGCGACGGCCGCGATGGCGAGAACCGCAAAAAGGAGGGGGCTCTTGAGGCCTATTGCGTAAATCTCAACAAGAAGGCGCGCGACGGCCGCATTGATCCGCTGATCGGGCGCGAGGCCGAAGTGCTGCGTACGATCCAGGTGCTTTGCCGGCGCTCCAAGAACAATCCGTTACTCGTCGGGGACCCGGGCGTCGGCAAGACAGCCATCGCCGAGGGTCTCGCGCGAAAAATCGTTAACGCCGAGGTTCCGGACGTACTTTCCGGCGCGACCGTCTTTGCGCTCGACATGGGCGCCCTGCTCGCCGGCACCCGCTATCGCGGCGATTTCGAAGAACGCCTGAAGCAGGTCGTGAAAGAAATCGAGAACCACCGTAACGCCATTCTGTTCATTGATGAAATTCACACGGTGATCGGCGCGGGGGCGACGTCAGGCGGCGCGATGGACGCATCAAACCTGCTCAAACCGGCGCTGGCGCAGGGTGTGCTGCGCTGCATTGGTTCGACAACCTACAAGGAATATCGCCAGTATTTCGAGAAAGATCGCGCGCTCGTACGGCGGTTCCAGAAAATCGACGTCAATGAGCCCTCAATTCCGGACGCGATTGAAATCGTGAAGGGCCTTAAACCCTATTTCGAAGAATTCCACAAAATCCGCTACACGAATGACGCGTTGAAAGGCGCGGTTGAGCTTTCGGCGCGCTTCATTCACGATCGCAAACTTCCCGACAAGGCGATCGATGTGATCGACGAAACCGGCGCGGCGCAGATGCTTCTGCCGGAGGGAAAACGCAAGAAATCCATCGGCCTCAAGGAAATCGAGGCGACCATCGCCACCATGGCGCGGGTCCCGCCCAAAACCGTGTCGAAGGACGACGCCGAGGTTCTGGCTCATCTCGATGAAACGCTGAAACGCGTCGTCTATGGGCAGGACAAGGCTGTCACGGCGCTGACCTCCGCGATCAAACTCGCGCGCGCCGGGCTGCGCGACCATGAAAAACCAATCGGTTGCTATCTTTTCTCGGGCCCGACCGGCGTCGGCAAAACGGAGGCAGCACGCCAGCTTGCGCATTCGCTCGGCATTGAACTCGTGCGCTTCGATATGTCGGAGTATATGGAGCGCCATACGGTAAGCCGTTTGATCGGCGCGCCGCCCGGCTATGTCGGCTTCGATCAGGGCGGCCTCCTGACCGACGCCATCGATCAGCATCCGCATTGCGTGTTGCTTCTGGACGAAATCGAGAAAGCCCATCCCGATCTCTACAACATCTTGCTCCAGGTGATGGATCATGGACGGCTTACCGATCACAACGGCAAAACCATCGACTTCCGGAACGTCATTCTCATCATGACGACTAATGCCGGGGCGGCGGACCTCGCGCGCACCCCGATCGGTTTTACCCGCTCGCGGCGCGACCTCGACGACAGCGAAGCGATTAACCGGCTTTTTGCGCCGGAGTTTCGCAATCGCCTCGATGCGATCGTGCCATTCGGACATTTGCCGGTCGATGTAATCAAGCGGGTCGTCGACAAGTTCGTGATGCAGCTCGAAGCGCAACTGGCCGATCGCAACGTCACGATCGAACTCTCGGACGAAGCGCGCGCCTGGCTCGTCGAACATGGCTATGACGAATCCATGGGCGCGCGGCCGATGTCGCGCGTCATCCATCAGCACATCAAAACACCGCTGGCGGACGAAGTGCTGTTCGGTCGATTGAAAAATGGCGGAGCCGTGCGGGTGGTTGTCGTCGGCGACGACAGCGGCGAAAAGAAGCTGGGCTTCGTATTTCCCGAGGGTCCGGTTCTGCCGCGTCCGGAACGCGATATTCTCGAGGCCGGCAAGAAACGCGCCGAAGCGGAGGATGCTGACGCAGCCGACGACGGCGCGGATGATGCAGAAAATCTGCCGAGCAGCGCGTGAATAAATCGATCGATGCATCGCCGGCGTTCGCCCACTGAACGCCGGCGACGATCATTTTTTTTCGATCGCGCCATTCCCGAGAAACCATGGATTGATATATCTCAGGTGCAGGCGGGTTACGCCGGCAACGAGCGCGAAGACTTGCCTCAATCCGTCGAACAAAAGCGTATCGTCACGACGACGATAACCGGATAGCCATTGCAGCCCGGCGGCGACCGCGGGTCGATGCGCGAAGAAGTTTTTCGCAACCATGAATAGAGAATACAGAATTCCGACGATGACGGCCGGAACGAGAAGCCATGCGAGCGGAATATCAGAAATCAGGAAAAACAGCCCCAAAAAGACGAGCGCCGCCACACCGAGCAGCATATTCCGCGCACCCGGATAAAATGCGAAAGGCTTGAACCACAGGCCAGCCCCGATTTTGAAGTGCTGCAAAAGCCGCGCTGGTTCGTTGAGGATCATCGGACCAATATCGAGGAAGCGCCAGTTGGCGCGCGGCGCCGGATGGCGCGAGAGGAATCTTTCGCAGGCGAGCTGATAACCGTGATACATCAGCGCGAAAGCTTCGATATCCGAAAATGAATCAAGATCCGTGCGGAGATTCGACAAACGATAGACGAGACCATCGTTTTTCACGGGATCGCTCCGGTCCGCCGGGCCCGGCAACGGCGGGTTGAGAAGATCGCCACGACAGGTCTGGCGCAAGTGCAGAACGGTTGCGCGCCGGCCGGCGGCTTCGCCTGCCTCAAGCGCGCCAAGGGTTTGCTCGCGAACACGTTTCATCAATACGCTATTGGCGCGACTCATAACCGGCAGCGCGCGGGATGGCGGATCACGTTCATCCTCCAGCTGGCCGGAGCCGTCGCTACAGATGATATAGTCGCACGCGGCCATTTCGAGCGCGTCAATTCCCTGATTATCGAAGACGCCGCCATCCACGAGTTGCATCACAATTTCCTCATCCCTGCTGTTGCGGTAGAGATCGTGGATCGGAAACGGCTTGAATACGCCAGGCACGCAGGCTGACGCCGCCACCGCATGCGCGACACGGATTTCTTTAAGCTTCTCCTGGCGCTTCATCTCGCGATCGCCGACGAGCGCTTTCGCAAAGACCGAGTCCGGTGTCCCTGCTTCCGCCGGATAGGTCCCGTCGAGTCGAATGAAGTTCAAAACCACATTCGTGCCGATTGCGTGTCGGGGCACTGCCTCGCCAACCCAGGAACCGGTGAAATGCCAGCTATTGCCGGTATTCAGCGACGTCGCGTTGATGGTCAAAACCGGAATTTTATGCTCGGCTGTTTCATTATGCCTCGCAACGTCGACCGCGCCGTCTCCGTAGATTTCCGGAACAATCTTGATCTCGTCGAGCATCAGGGCGTTTCGATCTGGATGCGTCGCAAAGCGCCGATAAAAACATTCGTCGTAAAGGTCTGCCATACGATCGCTGCGCGAATAAACGTCGCTCAGAAAAATACTGGCGTTCGCTTTCGCATCCTCAAAAGCAGGGACGCGCAGGTTTTCCCGAACGCCTATCAGAAACTCGGCCTCGATTTCGCGCACCAGCGCAACGTAGCAATCCCGGTTCATCCCGCCATGGATTGCGATCAAATCCTTTCGACGCCCCTCGAACAGCTCCTTGAGTTTGAGGTAGTAGTAGGCGCCGACAATCGAACCGCCCGAGACGGTCGACAATACCTGCACATGTTTCAGAATATCGAGTTCCGCGAGACGCGCGAGCACGCCGATATGGAAAAACGACGCCCGAAAACCGCCGCCTGAAAGAGCAAGGCCAAGTTTGTTGGCCGAGGTAAGTTCGGAAAGATCCATTTTTTCGGCCATGATTCGCCCCGCTTTCGTCATCGGAACCGAACGGCGCTACCGACGCGCGTGAACGCCGAACAACGGCAGTATGGGCGCAAGGCGAAGCTTCAGCAAGGCCGTGGATGAAAGGCGGCCAACCGCGTATTTCCGGCGGCGTTAGCGCAGGGATCATGCTAAATATGAGCTTCACCTTTGGAGAGCGCCTCATGAAACCTTTTCCGTTCCGCGTCTTTTGCCGCGTCGCGCGCGCGATCTGCCTTACTTTCGCATGCGTTATGGCGGACGCGGCGGCGGCGGCCAAAGCTTCACGCGCGCCGGACATTTCGCCGGCTGTCGCTTTTGTATCGGTGGCGACCGGAAAACTGCACGCTGTCACCGTGACCCAGGCCAATCTCAATTACATGGGATCGGTGACGATCGACGCCGATCTGCTCGATGCAGCCGGCTTTACGCCGCATATGATGGTCCAGATCACCAACAGCGCCAACGGGGCCTTTTGGGAAACCTATATCATCGCTGGCGTGCGGGGCTCCGGGATCATCAGCCTGAATGGCGCGCCGGCGCGCCTGTTTGCGCCCGGCGACAAGGCCTTCATCGTATCTCATGCGCTCGTGCCGCCGTCGAAGCTGCGAGACCACTGGATGCGCACGGTTTTCGTCGACGACAGGAACAAGGTGACGAAAATCGTCCGTCAGGGCGACGACGGCGAACAGGAAATTCGCTGAACCCGGCGGGAAGACAAACATTGGTCAGCCTGCATGATCTTATTGTTTCGCGCCGTTCCTGTAGATGACGCCGTCGCGCATGACGAAATCGACCCGCTCGGTGACAGAAATATCCTCGAAAGGATTGCCCGGCACAGCGACGATGTCCGCCGCCTTCCCGACGGCCAGAACGCCGATGTCCGGTTGCTGCAACATCTCTGCCGCCACGCTCGTCGCGGCCCTTAGCGCCCTTAGCGGCGAAATGCCATTCGCGACCATTTCGGAGAATTCTCCCGCGTTGTTGGTCGCGAATGAAAAGGTGCCAATGTCGGTTCCTAATGCGATCTTGACGTTGCTATCGGCAAGGTTCCGGGCCGCTTCAATCAATCGCCCGGCGTATTTGCGATATTTCCGGCGCACATAGGGCGGCTTCCCCGCCGCCGCCCAGAAGGCGTCGTCGTCTATCAGTCGCGCCTGACGAATGACCGCCATCTGCGTCGGCACAAGAAATACGCCTTTCGATTCCATAATTTTCAGGCTCGAACGCGACGCGAGATTGCCGTGTTCGATACTGCGCACGCCGGCGATCAGCGCGCGGCGCACACTCTCGTCGCCATAGGCGTGCGGCGTCGCCGGAGCGCCAAGATCGCGAGCGGTTCCCACCAGGACATTCATTTCTTCCTGACTATACGGAACCTGCGCCGGATCGTCCGCAGGGCTGGAGAATCCGCCCGAGCCCGCGAATTTGATCCATTGGGCGCCACGGCTGATCTCACGACGCACAACCTTTCGAATTTCATCGACGCCGTCAGCGAGACTATTTTGCCAGGGATTGCTATCCGCGCCGAGCAGCGGTTCACCGTCGCCATGTCCGCCACGCGTCGAAATCAGATGACCGGCCGGGATCAGTCGTGGTCCCTTTATTACGCGTCCGGCAACGGCGCGCGCGAGATCCATGGTCGTATAGCCATGAATGTCCATGTCGCCGACATCCCGAACCGTCGTAAAGCCGTTGTCGAGCAGAACCCCGAGCGCCTGGACCCCAAGCAGCGCCTTCGCCGAAGAAGAAAGATCGAAGATCCGGTCTTCAAGTTCGGGTCGTAGCGTGACATGCACATGCGCGTCGATGAAGCCCGGCATGACCATACGATCCGGCAGGGAAATGACGCGTACGCCCGGCTGTGGGGGCAGTGTCGGCGCCATCGCTGCAATTCGGCCGTTCTCGATCAGGATCGACATCGGCCCAAGTGGTTTCGCCGCAAGACCGTCCCAGGCGTTGCCGGCGACGATCAGCACGGGCGCGGCGGCGGCGGGCGACTCCGTGGCGGCGGCGAAAACCGGCGGCGCTACTGCTTCCGCAACGCCAAATGCGACGGCGCCGCGCAGGAGATCACGGCGCGTCGAAAGACGCGACCGCTTTGCAAGCAACGCGCAGGCCAGGCACATTCGGGGCTCTCTCCCAAGCAAAATGTCAAGCTCAGGATAGACCCGGGCCAATCATCGAAACAACTGGTCCGGGAAACAATTTTGCGCGCGCCACAGTCAAAAAAGGTCACCGCTGTTTCGCGATCTTCCCGGTTGTTTTCTCCTGTTCCGCGCGCACGGGGCGCCGGACCATCGCGTCAGCGAGATAACGGCCCGTATGGCTGCGTTTTTCCCTTGCGACTTCCGAAGGCGGTCCTGCCGCGACAATCTCGCCGCCGCCGTCGCCGCCCTCAGGTCCGAGATCGATAATCCAGTCCGCCGTCTTGATGACTTCGAGATTATGTTCGATCACGACAACCGTGTTGCCCTGGTCGACAAGTTCATGAAGCACTTCGAGCAGCTTGGCGACATCGTGAAAATGCAGCCCCGTGGTCGGCTCATCCAGAATATAGAGCGTCCGGCCGCTGGCGCGCCGCGACAGTTCCTTCGAAAGCTTGACACGCTGCGCCTCGCCGCCCGAAAGCGTCGTCGCCTGTTGGCCGACATGGAAGTAGTCTAGCACGACGCGCTTGAGCGACTCCATACGGTAGCGGATCTCCTGCACGGCCCTGAACAT
>CAZJAY010000075.1:0-6667 GCA_964543915.1 uncultured Methylocystis sp.
TGGCTCAGGCGCATGTTTAGTATACGTTCCAATCCTGTGCGATGCGTCGGTGAGTTTTTTGTTTATTTCTGATTGGCCGGCGATGTACTGTGCGGTCTTTTTCAAGCACATTGAGGGCCGCATCGGGATTGACGCTTCTGTCCGCCGAAATCCTCGCTCGGTGACTCAACAGCGCCGGCCCGGTTTCTCGCGTGGTCGACTGGGGTCGTCCGCGTTGTCCTTGAGCGTCGGGCGCAGAAAGATCTTCGCAATGATCTTCAGCCTCGCGGCGCGCTTTGCCTCCGTAGCGCCCACACGATGAAATTGTCGACCGGATTATAATATTGCAGTAAGAAACGAACAGAACGCGGTCACGCGCCATCAGGAACAATCGTGGATGACGGAGCCGAAAATGAGCGACGAATTTGGGAAGCTTTCCGTTCCGGATCTGCAGGCGCTCATCGAGCGGGCGCATCACGAGATCGAGCGGCGGAAAGAGGCGGGCCGGGAAACGCTGCGCGCCGAAATCGAGGCGCAATTGATTAACAGCGGGCTCGAATTGACGGATCTTTTCCCCGAGGCTGTCCGGGGCGTCGCCCGCGCAAGAAAGACGAAGGCGAAAGAAGACGGCAAGGCGACGGTTCCCAAATACAAGGATCACGCCAGCGGCGAGACATGGTCCGGTCGCGGCCCGCGTCCGCCACAATGGGTGCGCTCGGTGATGTCCCAACGGGGCTGGACGCTTGAGCAATTCCGGCGAGCGACGGAGTTTCTCACCCAATCGTAAGGGTGTCGCGCGGCGGATTGAGCGGAGTTGGAGTGCGTCGCGCCATTCAGCGGCGTATGATTTTCGTCGGGCCGACATAGGGCTTGTCGACAATGTCGGACGGTGCGGGCGCAATGGCGGCCATCAGAATGACTGCCGCATAGATGAGCGCGAACGCTACCGCCGCCGCGATAATGAAAATTTACGATAGCGATTTTCCGACCGGATATTCGGTCGCGTGCGCTTGGCAGGCGGCTCTCGTCATAACGCATTACTCTTCGTTCGGCGGCTTTGCACGAACGCACGATCCGGCCTGGCGGCTTAAGAAACCCTCAAAATTTTGCGCGCCGCGATATTTCTGGCGAGGTGTGGCGAACAGGTCACGGCGCCGCCCGGGCGCATTTGCGCTTTCAGCGGCCGGACGGGCGCGGCCTGTCGTTAACGCCCTTTGTGAGAAATTTGCGCGCGTCGCTTCTTCCCCGCGCCTTGGGTGAGACGCGTCGCCCTTCGCCGCCCTTGCCGGTGCCCACTGGTTGCCATGCCGGCACAAGCTGATGTTTGCCAGGGCCGATGAGATCGGCGCGGCCCATTGCTTTCAGGGCTTCGCGGAGAAGCGGCCAGTTTTCTGCGTCGTGATAGCGCAGAAACGCCTTGTGGAGACGACGTTGACGCAGGCCCTTGACCGCGTCGACAGGCTCGGAGGCGCCGCGCCGGACCGGCTTCAGCGGATTGAACCCGCTGTGGTACATCGCCGTGGAAAGCGCCATCGGCGAAGGCAGATAGGTCTGCACCTGATCAGCGCGATATTTGTTGCGCTTGAGCCAAAGCGCCAGGTTCATCATGTCCTCGTCGGTCGTGCCTGGATGCGCGGCGATAAAATAGGGGATGAGGAAGTAATCCTTCTTCGCCGCGCGCGCCGCCGCGTCGAATAATTGCTTGAAGCGATCGTAGGCGCCGATGCCTGGTTTCATCATCCGCGACAGCGGGCCGGTTTCGGTGTGCTCGGGCGCAATCTTCAGATAGCCGCCGACATGATGCTCCACCAGTTCGCGCACATAGGTGGGGCTGCGAACCGCGAGATCATAGCGCACGCCGGACGCAACCATGATTTTCCTGACGCCAGCGATGGTCCGCGCCTTGCGATAGAGCTGAATCAGCGGTTCGTGGCTGGTGTCGAGATTTTTGCAGATATCGGGATAAACGCAGGAGGGACGTCGACACAGGGCTTCCGTCTCCGGATCCTTGCAACGCATCCAATACATGTTTGCGGTTGGTCCGCCGATATCCGAAATAATGCCGGTAAAGCTGTCGCTCCGGTCACGGATCGTCTCGATTTCTTTCAGGATAGATCCTTCGGAGCGCGACTGGATAATGCGGCCTTCATGTTCGGTGATCGAACAGAAGGTGCAGCCGCCGAAACAGCCGCGCATGATCGTCACGGAATGACGGATCATTTCCCATGCGGGAATTTTCTGGTCGCGATAGGCGGGATGCGGCGCGCGGGCGTAGGGCAGTTCGTAGACGGCGTCCATTTCCGGCGTCGTCAGCGGCACGGGCGGCGGCGTCAGCCAGACATCCCTGTCGCCATGTCGCTGGGTCAGCGGCAATGCATTGCCGGGGTTGCTCTCCCGGTGCAGGACCCGCGACGCCCGGGCATAGGCTTCCGAATCTCTCACGACCTGTTCCCATGAGGGCAAGCGGATCACGGCCCGTTCGCCGGCCGCTGCGTCGTCGCGCCGGCGTCGTCCTTCGTCCGGGCTGTCGAGATCGTCCGCCCCCGCCTCGATCCAGCCATCGGGCGTCGTCGTCCGCGCATAGGCCAACCCGCGAATATCGGAATAATCCTGTTCGAGGCCGCGGCTGGCGATCCGATGGGCGACCTCGACAAGGGCGCGTTCGGCGTTGCCGTAAAGGAGCAGATCCGCTTTCGCGTCCAGCAGGATAGAGCGGCGGACCTTGTCGGACCAATAGTCGTAATGCGCGATCCGCCGCAGCGACGCTTCGATGCCGCCAAGCACGATCGGCGTGGCGGGATAGGCCTCGCGGCAACGCTGGGCGTAAACAATAACAGCGCGATCGGGACGTTTGCCGCCTTCCCCGCCAGGCGTATAGGAATCATTGTGCCGCAGGCGCCGATCCGAGGTGTAGCGGTTCACCATCGAATCCATATTGCCGCTTGTGACCCCGAAGAACAGGTTGGGTTGACCCAGCGCGCGGAAATCGGCCGCGTCCCGCCAATCCGGCTGCGCGATGATCCCGACGCGGAATCCCTGGGCCTCAAGCAGTCGGCCGATGATCGCCATGCCGAAACTCGGATGGTCTATATAGGCGTCGCCCGTTACAAGAATGATGTCGCAGGAATCCCAGCCAAGCGCTGTCCTTTCTTCCCGCGTCATCGGCAGGAAAGGGGCGACGCCGAAACGATGGGCCCAGTATTTCCGATAGGAAAATAACGGCTTGACGTTCTGATTTTCCGACAGTTGCGCGCTCATGCCGGTAACTAGGCGCGTTTTGCGCAGCGCGTCAACGCGTTCTGCCGCCCGCCGCGTCCGCCGTCATGGCGGCGTCCGCGCTGGGTTCAGCGCAGTCGGATCGTCAAATCTGTTCCATCTGCGCCGGTCTCGCTGCTCGGAGAATTGTCCGAACCGATGATTGAACCGCCGACCCACAGCCGTTCGGCAATGCGTTCCCGGATCTCGGGGGCGATCTCGATGCGGTCGAGAACCGCCGCAATATCGCTTCGTGCCGCGCCGGGGATCGAGAAAGCGGTCCATTTCAGGCCCGCGCCATCATCCGTCGCCGCACTGGCGATCAGCAAATGATCGCCGAGCGGAGATTGCGGATCTTTCACGACGATCGGCGCGTCGAAGACCGGGATCAGATCCTGGCGCATGTAAATACGCTGGTCCTTGCGGCTGATGAGCAGCGATACGGGCGCGAGGAGGCGGCGCGCCGCCGTTTCAGCGGCGGTCGCCGGATCCGCCGCCGCCGCCGTTTCACCCGGGAGACGCGCGATGTCGGCCAGTTCCGGTGTCTTCGCTTCAGCCAGTTTCCGGGCGGCGTCGAGCCGCGCTTCCGCTTTCAGTAGCGCATCAAGCGCGTCGACCCGCGCTTCTGCGGCGACAAGTTTGCGCACTTTCGCCGCGTCGAGGGTGGCTGCGCTTTCGCCGGCCAGCGCTTCGCCTGTCTCGGCGGCGTCCGAATCTTTGATATCGGCCGTCGCGACGACCGTTTGCAGTTGCTTGGCGCCGACGGCCGCCGAGGCTTCCTCATAGGCGCGCGCGGCGACATCGGCATTGATTTGCGCCGTCGCGCGCGCTGCTTCTGAAGCTTTCAACTCCGCCAGCACTTTTGCGGCTTCCTGGCGGCGCGCTTCCGCTGAAACCGCGAGCGCTTTCAGTTTTTTTGCGGCCGCGCCGGCGTCCGCCGACGCCTTCGTCCGCAAACGCTCGGCGTATTGGCGCGGGTTAAGCGTCGGAGCCGGCGGCGCCTCGATGGACGCCGTTTGCGCTTCGGGAGAGGCCTTTTCGGGTTCGGGACTCCGCATTTTCGGAGCCGGCAAAAATGCATGCGCGAATTCGAAAGGATAGACGTCCTGCTGCGCAATGATCACGCGCTCGCCAATCCGCGTCATCCCCCAGAGCCGGGGCGCAAATGCGGCCGGCAGGCGCACACAGCCATGCGAAGCCGGATGGCCAGGCACGACGCCCGTATGCATGGCGATGCCCGACCAGGTAATGCGCTGCATGAAGGGCATCGGCGCGCCGGAATATATGTTTGAATGATGTAGGCGTTGGCGGCCGAGAATCGTATACACGCCGCGCGGCGTCGCGTGGCCCGGCATCCCTGTCGAGACGGCTGAACGCGTAACGAGCCCGTCGTGATTGTAGATCGAGACGTGTTGATCGGCGATGGAGACGACAAGGAACAGGGGGAGTTCGCGCCGTTCGGCCTGCGTCACCGTCGCCGGTTGCGCGTCTGTCGCCCGCGTTGCGATTGTCTGGCCCTGCGCGCTGCCGCCCTCCGGCGCGATCGACTCCCGCAATTTGGCCGCCGCGCCGGTCATCGACGTATCGACCAGGGGCGTTTCCGCTTCCTGTCTTGGGCGTTCCTTCCGTGCATGGCGCGCCTGACTGCGCGCTGCGCGTCTGGTTTCCTGACCGGACGAATCCGCCGATCTGGAAGACTCCGATCGCGTCGGGCCATTTGTCAGCCACGTGAAAAAGTCCTGCGCGCTCGCGGGCTGTGAGGCTGCGCCCTGCGCGATCGCAATGGCGCCGGCCGCAAGCAGGCTGCTGCAAAGTAATTTTCTGCGACGACGAGCCATATTGTTCATCGAAAGCCCCTGCGAAGTACAGCGCGCTTATCTTGCGAAAACCGGCAGGCGGATCCGCAGAAATATTCGCAGCATGTTCTCGCAAATCTTAAGAGTTCGCTATGGCTGCATCGCCACGCGCCCCCAAAAATCGTTTGTTTCCCGGCGAATTCCCGCTGGTGTGGCGCCGATGCACCGCCAACTGCGCCTTTGTCGCCAGTCAGTAGCGTCGAAACAGCGCGATGCGATTGGTGTTGGTGCCCTTGCTGCCGTTCGATACGCCCCAACAATTCGCCGTCTTGGTGAATTGCTGGGCGTTCACCATCACGCACAGTCGGTCGAAGGGCAGTCCTTCCGCAGCGCGCCAGACCTGTTGTTCCAGCAGAATTTTCCCGCCGCGCACTTCGCCGACTTCAAAGGCGACATGGCCGCCGGGCCGGACCACGCGCGCCAGCTCGGCAAGCACGCGCCGGACCATTTCCGTCCAACCCTCGAGCGCGCGGTGTGAGTCGATTCGGACCTGTTCCGGGTCAATCCCGGCGACCCAGCAGCGGAGCCAGTTATCCGCCGCATAGTGGACGATGTCGAGGTAGGGCGGCGTGGTCACTACAAGATCGACGCCGCCGTCCTCGATCGTCCGCGCGTCCCATGCGGGACCGACATAAAGCCGGGCGTTCGCCGGCTGCGTCGGCGCGCCGTCGCGCAGGAGGCTGCGGGTTTTTTTTTCGATGATGGCGACGATGTCGCGAACCGGCGGCCTTTGACCGAGCTTTTCGTTTATTTTTTCCTGTGCGCGGATTGAGACCGCCTGATTGGGCGGCATGGAGCGACCGGAAAAAAAACCCGGCGAATGTCCCGAAAGTCGGTTGAGCGCCACCATCCGGATCCAGTCGGCGACCGGATCGACGCCCGGCGCGTCGGGCGGCAGTCGATCCGCGAGCCAGAGCCGGAGCGCTTCGAGCTTCGCGAGCGTCGTCGGGTGGTAGAAGGCGAGCAGACTTTCGGTCTCGACTGCGCCCCGCGTCCAGTCGACGCTCGCGAGCGCGGCGGACACCGCCGCCGCCGTCGGCGGCGTCAGGCGTGGCCGCACGAGCAGGACGGAGAGCGGGTTGATGTCGCCGCCAATGGCCCGTCGTCCCATCAGCGTCGCCTGAAGCGGCGTCGTGCCGCGACCCATGAACGGATCGAAAACCGTATCGCCCGAACGAGTCAGCCGCTCGATGAAGAAGGCTGGGAGCTGCGCCTTGAAGCAGGCGCGATAAGAGATTTCATGCAATGCGTGGGATTGCCGCTGTCCGGCTGTCCAGAACGCGTTCTCCACATAATCGACGCCGTCGATCCGCCGACGCCGCGACCGTTCGCCGAAGGCGCGAAAATCCTCGAGCGCAGCGACCATATCGATCCCGGCGGACGGTTCACGATCGAAAAGCGCGAACTGGGTCATTCCGGCTCCGGCGACCTCATGCCGCGCGTATGAGTCGCCGAAGGCGTTGTAACGCCATCGCCCGGACAGAAGGACTCAGGCTTCGGCGCACTCAAATGTCAGAATTGGTTGGTGGAGCCAGACGGAATCGAACCGACGACCTCTTCAATGCCATTGAAGCGCT
>CAZJAY010000076.1:0-6575 GCA_964543915.1 uncultured Methylocystis sp.
GCTCGACAGAAAGGCTGTCGATGCGTTGATCGCGCTCCGCGAACGCGCACGCTTCAATAAAGGTCTCTTAGCATGGATCGGCTTCCGGACGATCGGCGTGCCATTCACGATGCATGCTCGCGGCAGCGGGACCACAAAATTCAGCTACGCGAGTCTGTTCAGCTTCGCGCTGGACGGGCTGATGTCCTTTTCCGCCATCCCGCTGAAGGTCTGGACCTATATCGGCCTTGCGGCCTCGACCTTCGCGCTGGCGATGGCCGGCTATTTCTGGCTTCGCACCGTCCTCTTTGGCGTTTATGTGACTGGCTACTCCTCGCTGATCGTTTCCATCGCGTTTTTCACGGGCGTTCAGCTCATCTCCCTTGGCGTGCTCGGTGAATATATCGCGCGGATTTTCGACGAAGTGAAAGGTCGCCCGCTCTATATCGTCGCCGAACGGATCGGGGACCCGGAGACCGCGCCACCGCAACGCCCGGAGACGCCGGCATCATGACCATCACTGGCGCGCTCCCCATCAACCATTCAGTCGCTTGCCTGTCAGTTCCGGCGGTCGCGTCTCACGCTGTTAACTTCCGGGGATGGGCGGGGAACGATTCATGATCCGACATTTCCTGTCCGTTGGCGGCTTCACCCTGCTCTCGCGTGTGACGGGATTTATGTCGCTCGCCATGCAATCGGCGATTATGGGGGCCGGCGTCGTTTCCGACGCGTTCTTCATCGCCCAGCGCCTGCCCAACAGCTTTCGTTCGATCTTCGGCGAAGGCGCCTTCAACGCCGCTTTCGTTCCCTCCTATTCAATGGCGCTCGAACAGGAAGGCGCGGAATCGGCGGAGGCCTTCGCGGGCGAAGTCTACACGCTTCTCCTTGTCTCTCAGATTATCCTGCTGGTCCTGGTCTTGCTGTTCGCCCCGGCTTTTGTCTCGCTGCTCGCGCCAGGGCTCGGCGATCGCCCGGAGAAATTCGCGCTGGCCGTCAGCCTCACGCGCATCACCTTTCCCTATCTGCTGTTCATGACCCTGTTCGCGCTGCATATGGGCGTGCTCAACACGCACGGGCGCTTCGCGCTTCCCGCTTTCGCGCCGAATCTGATGAATCTGACGGTGATGGCGGCGTTGGCGGTCGCTTTTCTCTTCCCCAACCCGGGCTATGCGGCGAGCTGGGGCGTGACGATCTCCGGCGCGCTCGAACTTGGTTTGCTGATGTGGGGCGCGCGACAGATCGGCGTGCTGCGTAGCCTGCGCAAACCGCACTGGTCGCATGTGCGCGATTTCTTCGTGCGCCTTGGTCCGGCGGTGATCGGCTCCGCCAGCCCACAGATTGCGGTTTTCGCGGATACGATCCTTTCCTCAATGCTCGCAGACGGCGGCGTTTCAGCGATCTCCTACGCCGAACGCCTTTATCAACTGCCTGTCGGCGTGATTGGCATTGCGGCCGGCACTGTGCTGTTGCCGGAAATGAGCCGGCGCATCGCGGCGAACGACGTCGAGGGCGCGCATCGCGCGCAGAGCCGGACGATGGCGTTGACGGTCGCGCTCGCCGCGCCGTTTTTTATCGCCTTTGTCACGCTGCCCGAGTTGATCGTCGCCGGCCTGTTCCAGCGTGGCAAGTTCACGACGAACGACGCGCTGGCCGCCGGCGACGTGCTCTCGGCCTATGGCGGCGGCTTGCTCGCGCTGGTGCTGATCGCCTCCGCCCGCGCGAGCTTCCAGTCGCGCGGCGACACCCGCACGCCGATGATCGTTGCGCTTTGCGCGCTGACGATCAACGTGCTGCTGAAAATCGTTCTGTTCCAGCCCCTCGGCGCCGTCGGTCTGGCGACCGCGACCTCCGTAGGACTATGGATCAATTTCGGCGCGCTCGTCGGTCTCGCCATGTCGCGCAATCTCATGACGTTTGACGTATTTTTCTTCAAAAGCTTCGCTGCGGCGATCCCGGCCAGCGCGGCGCTCGCCATCGTGGTTATCTTTGGACGCAGCCATGCCCTTGCGCTCGGCGCGCATTTCGGCGCGCTCGCCAATCTTGTCGCCCTGCTGGTCCTGGCTCTCGCCGGCGCGGCGATCTATTTCGGCGCGCTCGTCGGCTGTCTGCGCCTTATGGGCGTGCGCATAAGCGACCTTGGCCTGCGTCGTCGTGGACGCGCCGCCGCCTAGCGTCACAGAAACTGCGATAATCCAGGGATCCGGTCAGCGATCTCGCGCACCTTGTCCTTGCCAACGACTGTCTCGGCGTGCGCAAGGATTTCGTGGCCGAGTTTTCGGATCTGGTTCATATCGAGACCAGCGGCGTTGAGCTTGCCGGCAAGCCCCATCAGGCCGCCGCCGAGCAGACCGCCCAGCACGCTCCCGCCCCCGGCGTCGCCGCCACTGTCGACCGCCTCGACGGCCGCGCGGGAGCCCGGCGTCCGGTCCATGAATTCGGTGACGGGCCCGTCGGGCGACTCCTTGAGCAGGAAGGCGAGCACATGGCCGATCGCCGTTCTGGCGACTGTCGCGTCTACGCCGAGCGCATCGGCGACCCGTGAAACCAGCTCATCCATTTGCGCCTCCCAGGAATTGTTGCCGCTGACGATGTCCGGCGCGGCCAGTCAAACGGATCAGGCGGCGTCCAGCCCATAGAGCGTATGTAGCGTGCGCACCGCGAGTTCCGTATAGGCCTCGTCGATCAGCACCGAAAATTTGATTTCCGATGTCGTAATGGCCCGGATGTTGACGCCCTTCTCCGACAATGCATGAAAAGCGCGGGCCGCGACGCCGGCATGGCTGCGCATGCCGATGCCGATCGCCGACACTTTCGCAACGTCCTTCGCGCCGGCGATGCCGGAGAAGCCGATGTCGTCCCTGATCTTTTCGAGTATCGCAAAGGCGCGCTCGTAGTCGGCGGAGCCGACGGTGAAGGTCATGTCAGTCATGCCGTCTTCCGAAACGACCTGAACGATCATGTCGACATTGATGCCCGCCTCGGCCAGCGGCATGAAAACCGCAGCGGCGACGCCAGGCTTGTCGGCGACGCGCCGCAGGGTGATTTGCGCCTCGTCACGCGAGAAAGCGATGCCTGTAACGACCTGGGCTTCCACAATATCCTCCTCGCCGCAAATCAGCGTTCCCCGACCCGGATTCGACGGATCGTCGAAGGACGAGCGCACATAGGTCGGCACCCTGTGCACCATCGCGACCTCGACGGAGCGAACCTGAAGCACCTTGGCGCCCAGCGACGCCATCTCCAGCATTTCCTCGAAGGCGATACGGTCCATGCGCCGCGCCTTCGGCACAACGCGCGGATCCGTCGAATAGACCCCGTCGACGTCGGTGTAGATGTCGCATCGGGCAGCCCCGATGGCGGCGGCGAGCGCCACCGCGCTTGTATCCGACCCGCCACGACCAAGCGTCGTGATGCGTCCGCTGTCGCGATGCAGTCCCTGAAAGCCGGCGACAACCGCGATCTCGCCGCGCGCGAAGCCATCGCCGATGCCGGAGCCATCAATTGTTTCGATGCGCGCCGATCCATGCGCTGCGTCGGTCAGGATCGGAATTTGCCAGCCCAACCAGGAGCGTGCGGGAAGGCCAAGCTCCTGCAGGGCGATCGCGAGCAGACCCGCCGTGACCTGTTCGCCGGAAGCGACGACCGCGTCATATTCGCGCTGGTCGAAAAGCGGCGCCGCCTCGCGGCACCAGGCGACGAGCTCATTCGTCTTCCCGGCCATGGCGGAAACGACGACGGCGACGTTGAAGCCGGCGTCAACCTCACGCTTCACGTGCCGCGCTACATTTCGGATGCGCTCTACATTGGCGACCGACGTGCCGCCGAATTTCATGACCAGTCGAGACATGTGGGCCGGGTGTCGGGAGGCGAAAACGACGGCTGGTTTGGCGAAGCCGTGATCGCCATTTGCGGAAAGCGGGCGTATATGTCGTCGGGAAAGGGCCGCTGTCAACGGCGGGCCCGGCCCGCCGGATCGACCCGGCGACCATCAGTCCCAATCCGTTCCCGACCGAAGAGGCCGTCCGTGACTGCGCAGCCGTCAGCTCCCCATTCCGCCAGCGTCAATCCGGAGGACGTCGCCCGGTTCAACCGGCTCGGCGAACTCTGGTGGGACAAGAGCGGGAAGATGGGCATTCTGCACGACATCAACCCGATCCGGGTCGATTACATTTGCAGCCATGTGCGGCGCTTCCTGCTCGATGATCCCCGCGCTCTCGATGCGATGGACGAACGACCATTGTCGGGCGTGCGGATCGCCGATATCGGCTGCGGCGGCGGCATTCTGAGCGAATCGCTCGCCGGGCTTGGCGCACAGGTGACTGGCATCGACCCCGCGCCCAACAATATCGCCGTCGCCAGTCGGCATGCGGAAAAATCCGGCCTCGCCATCGACTATCGCAACATCACCGCCGAGACGCTGGCAGAAACCGGCGAGCAATTCGACGCCGTGGCGGCGCTGGAAGTGATCGAGCATGTCGAGGGACCGAAGGCGTTCGTCGCCATGCTTGGGCGCATGGTTCGGCCGGGCGGCCTTGTCTTTCTCGCCACGATCGATCGAACGCTGAAAAGCTATGTTCTCGCCATTCTCGGCGCGGAATATGTGCTGGGATGGGTGCCGAAAGGCACGCATGATCATGCCAAATTCGTGCGACCCGACGAACTGTCGGCCTGGCTGAAGGCCGGCGGGATGCGCGAGATCGATCGCGCCGGCATGAGTTTTCAGCCCCTTACGATGAACTGGCGCAAGAGCCACGACACGGACGTGAATTACCTGATGGCCGCGAAAAAGGAAGACTGACCGGGGCGCACAATCTTGTCCGCCTGGCGCCGTCGCTCTAGAGTCGGCCCATGATTTGCGAATCGATGTCGAAACGTCTTGCGGGCGCGGGAGTGGCGTTTGCCGTGCTTGTGGCCAGCGTACTGTCCTCAATACCGGCTGGCGCGAAAGATCGGCCTGCCCAGAGCGGCGCGTCGGACGCGAAGGCCGAGAAACCGCGCGCCGACAGGGCGAAGGCCGACGGCGCCGAAAAAGCGGCCGGCAAAACGAAAGATGACCCGAACGGCGCAGCGATGGGCAAGGCCGAGCAACTGGGCGTTTTTGGCGATTGGGAAGCCTATGCCGCGGACGCGGGCAAGGACAGGACCTGTTACGTTCTTGGCAAGCCCAAGGATCGCCAGCCAAAGGCGAAACTTAAGGACACCGCCGCCTATATCTTCATCTCATCACGACCGGCGGAAAATGTGCGCAATGAATTCGCAGTCAACCTTGGCTATGCGACGAAGGATGGCTCGGCCGCAGCCGCCGAAATTGACGGCGACGCTTTCGAGCTGATCACCAAAGGCTCCAACGCATGGATCAAGGAGCAGTCGCGGGAGAAAGAATTCGTCGGGGCTTTGCGGGGCGGCGCAAAACTGCTGGTGAAGGCGACTTCCGCAAAGGGAACGGCCACTGTCGACGCCTATTCGCTCAAGGGCCTTTCGGAAGCGCTCGCACGCGTCAATCAGGAATGCAAATAGACTCGCCCGGCGAAGGGCGACCGACCGGGCGCGAGGCCAGAAAAGGGTCGCCGCACCGTCTCAAAATCCGTCAACCTTATTGATCGGCGACATGGTTTTTCTTGTCGCTTGAATAGCCTTCTTGAGGATTGCCAACCATCCGCAAGCGAAGGCGCATCACGCGTGGACCTACGCCTCGTGATTGCCGCGACCCCGCGGTCTATTGATAAATCTCAAGTATAAATCGCTTTTCGACGCCGTCCGGTTGCAATGAGCAAGCATTCAATCACGTAAACGCATTTAATCACCATCGATTTTTCAATCAGTGGCCCTTCGTCGCCCCGAAAATAAATGTAATACGAAAGCATCCATTACGGCTCTCCCCTGTAGTCGTATGGCCAGAAATGACGGCGGCGCAGTCTCCATATAACTGCCCGCCGTCTATAAACCTTTATTTATGCGATCGCATTCGTTCGCATCTGTAATTTTCATGCTTGACGCACAAAACCATTTACAACTTGCGCAACTGGTCTCACTGAATAATTTATTTGGGTATTTACTGGATTAATTACTATTTTATACTTGAGACTTACTCAAATTAATGATTTTTATACTATGCCAAACAGGGCGCAGACCTGGTCTGCGCCCGACAAAACGCCAAGGGAGAATCAAATGGCGCTTCAAGTTCACGGCGGAGCCGAACTCGGAAAAATCCTTCTTTACGTCGCCGCCTTCGCGGCCTTCGTTGTTGTCGCGCTGACATGGGTGCCTGACTGGATTTCGCCCGAGAGCGCCAACATCACGGGCGCAACGGGCGCAACGGCGCGAATGATCAACTAGGCGTATCGACGCCGAGGGGCGTCCCGGAGATCGCATCTCCGGGACGCCGAATTTTCGTGGCTACTGAATCGATAAACGCGGTTGCAAAACGCCCGTCATTGCGGCATAGGAACGGGCGACGCGGCGACGCCGACGTCACGGATGCGGGTGTAGCTCAGGGGTAGAGCACAACCTTGCCAAGGTTGGGGTCGAGGGTTCGAATCCCTTCGCCCGCTCCAAAGATCAGTCGCTCCGCCAACGCCCCATGCGGAGTTCTCGCC
>CAZJAY010000077.1:0-6475 GCA_964543915.1 uncultured Methylocystis sp.
CGAAAGTGTCTAAAAGGGCAATTTTTCATTTTTAAAACAATGCATTAAGCTGCGCCAACTGGTCTCGTCCGCTGCGATTTTTTTTGCCCTCAAGCCGGGGATTCAGGCTTTTCAGCCGGCGCAGAAGGCAAACCCTTGGCGCGATAACGGGGGGCGTCGCACGTCGGCGGGAGGCCCCACTTCCAAAGCCGCAATGCAGCGATTGCGCGCACGGACGACTTCTCTTATAACCCGCCGCATTCCACAGGCGAAGGTTTTTTCGGCGTCTGCTTCAAGACGTCGGGTCCGGTGGCCGGTTTCCGGTCTTTTACACCTGCCTTCGCCGAGGTCCAACCGGAGAAAAATCATGGCGCTTCCTGACTTCACCATGCGCGGCCTTCTTGAGGCCGGCGCCCATTTTGGCCACCAGTCGCATCGCTGGAACCCGAAGATGGCGCCTTATATCTTTGGCGCACGGAACAACATCCACATTATCGATCTTGCGCAGACCGTCCCGCTCCTGCACCAGGCGCTCAAGACGGTTTCCGACACGGTGGCGAAAGGCGGTCGCGTCCTTTTCGTCGGCACCAAGCGGCAGGCGCAGGAGCAGATCGCCGATGCGGCCCGCCGCAGCGCGCAGTATTATATCAACTCACGCTGGCTCGGCGGCACGCTGACCAACTGGAAGACGATCTCGGGATCCATCAACCGCCTGCGTAAGCTTGAAGAGATGCTTTCGGCCGGCGCCCAGGGCGTGACGAAGAAAGAGCGCCTCTTGCTTACCCGCGAGCGCGACAAGCTGGAAAAGGCGCTGGGCGGCATCAAGGACATGGGCGGCACGCCTGACCTGATTTTCGTGATCGACACGAACAAGGAGCAGCTTGCGATCAAGGAAGCGAACCGGCTGAAGATCCCGGTCGTCGCGATTCTTGATACGAATTGCGACCCGGATGGCGTCTCCTTCCCGGTTCCCGGCAACGACGACGCCGGCCGCGCGATCGCGCTCTACTGCGATCTGATCGCCCGCGCTGCGATCGACGGTATTTCCCGCAGCCAGGGCGCGCTCGGCGCCGATCTCGGCGCGGCGGAAACGCCCGACATCGAACCCGCCATCGCCGCCGCTGCGACCCCGGTCGCGGTTGAGAGCGGCGCAGAAGCCTTCGAATTGCTCGTCGCGCCGCGTGGCGCGCCGGACGATCTCGCCAAGCTCAACGGCGTGGGTCCGCAGCTCGTCAAGAAACTGAACGACGCCGGCGTATTTCACTACTGGCAGATCGCGGCCATGACGGCTGCCGATGTCGAGAAGATCGACGGCGATCTGAAACTGAACGGGCGGATCGTCAGGGATGGTTGGGTCGAGCAGGCCCGCACGCTCCTGTCCGCCTGAGCCTCAGGGCGCGCTTCTTTTTGATGGTTCGGGCGCCGGTTTCGTAACGAAGCCGGCGCCCTCGTTGACTTCACACTCACCCCTGATCGCGGACGGGCGCGCAGCACAGCGTCGCTCGGGTCCGGGCAAAAGAGGAATTTCGACCATGGCTACGATCACCGCCGCGCTCGTCAAGGAACTGCGCGAGAGCACCGGGGCCGGCATGATGGATTGCAAGGCGGCCCTGACCGCCACTGAGGGCGAGTTTGAGGCCGCCATTGACTGGCTGCGCAAGAAGGGCCTTTCGAAAGCCGCCAAAAAAGCGGATCGCGTCGCCGCAGAAGGCCTCGTGATCGCGGCTGTCGGCGATAAAAGCGGCGTCGTTGTTGAAGTGAATTCCGAGACGGATTTCGTCGCCCGCAACGCCGATTTCCAGACGCTCGTGAAAAACATCGCGGACGTGGCGCTTTCGAGCGGCAAGACTGACGCGGAGGCGCTCGGCCAGCAGGCCTATCCGGGCGGCGGCACGGTGAGCGAGGCCATCACGACGGCCATCGCCAACATCGGCGAGAATCTGACGCTGCGTCGGGCCGCCGCCCTTTCGGTCGGTGAGGGCGTGGTCGGCAGATATGTCCATTCCCAGGTGGTCGATGGTCAGGGCAAGATCGCCGTCATCGTCGCGCTCGAATCGACCGGCGACAAGGAGACGCTGAACGCGCTGGCGCGTCAGCTCGCCATGCATGTCGCCTCGGCCAATCCGCAGGCGCTGGAGGCCTCGGGCCTCGATCCCGCGCTGATTGAGCGCGAGAAGAAGCTGCTCGCCGAGAAAAACGCCGGCAAGCCCGCGAATGTGCTCGAAAAGATCATCGACTCAGGCATCAAGACCTTTGCGAAAGAAGTCTGCATGTTCGATCAGGTGTCGAACCACCCCGATCACAATGGCAAGACCGTCGCCCAGGCCGTGAAGGAGCTGGAAGGCAAGGCGGGCGCGCCGATCGTCATCAAGGGCTTCGTCCGCTACGCGCTTGGCGAGGGCATCGAGAAGGCGACGAGCGATTTCGCCGCCGAAGTCGCCGCCGCCGCAAAGGGCTGAGCGGCAGTTTTTCTGGACCAGTTCGGGGGCGCGGTTTCGCGCCCCTTTTTCTTTGCTGCGAGGATCGTGGTGACGAAAGGGGCGACAATCCTCGGCGTTTTGCTGGCGGGCGGGCAGGCGCGCCGTATGGGCGGCGGCGACAAACCATTGTTGCTGCTCGATGGTAAGCCGATCCTTGCGCATGTCATCGCGCGCCTCGCGCCTCAATGCGCCGCGCTCGCGCTCAACGCCAATGGCGATCCGACGCGTTTCTCTGCGTTTGGTTTGCCGGTCGTCGCAGATGATGTCGCCGATTTTGCCGGACCGCTCGCCGGCGTCCTTGCCGGGATGGATTATGCGGCGGCGACGTCTCCGGATACGACGGCGATCCTGACCGCGCCGGCCGACACGCCTTTCCTGCCGCCCGATCTGGCGGCCCGGCTGGATGCGTCGATGCAGGACGCGCAGGCGTCAATCGCCGTCGCGACATCGGGCGGACGCACGCATCACGCCGTAGCGCTTTGGGATATCGCCTTGCGCGACGAACTCCGCCATGCGCTTCGGGGGGAGGGCGAAAGAAAGGTTTCGGCTTTCATCGCTCGTTTCCGTTCGGTCGCGGTCGATTGGCCGACGACGCCCCGGGATCCCTTCTTCAACGTCAACCGGCCTGAAGATCTTGAAACCGCCCGCAGCGCTTTGGCAACGCGCCCCGCCTAATCGTCGGCGCGGGACGTCCAAGACGCGTGCCGGACTCCTTTTTCCATTCGAAGTCGATCCGTAATCCCGGTCAGTTCGTCCGGCGCGACGCTTGTGGTCGCGAGAATGGCGACGAGTTCGACCTCATCCTGTCGTTCCGTTTCGTGAATAATCCGAACGGGATAGTTTTCGGATTCGAGCGTTTCGATCAGCGCGTCCCGCGCTTCGTCGCGGCAGGAATAATTGACCGCGAGGCGAATTTCGAAGGTCGCTTCTGCGGCGCTTTCATCGACCGGCGCGCGTTCGATCATCTTTACGATCGGCCGGAGAAACGTATTGCCCGCCAGAATAAAGCCCGTGAGGAGGATCGCCTCGGCCGGCCTGTCGGCGCCCGCAAAGCCGCCTGTGATCGCTGAACACCAGATGGTAGCGGCGGTGTTGAGCCCCCGGATATTCGTGCCGTCCTTGAGGATGACGCCGGCTCCCAGAAAACCCACGCCTGACGCGACATAGGCCAGAATATGCGTCGCGCCCTGGTTGCCCTCCAGACGCATCCCTAGGTCGACGAAGGCTGCGGCCCCGAGCGCGACAAGCGCATTGGTGCGCAGCCCCGCATTACGCTGCCGATATTGCCGCTCCGCGCCGATCAGGGTTCCCATGACGAGGGCGACCGTGAGCGACAAAAAAGTATTCAGAAACTCGTGCGGATTGAAATTCAGCACGGCCGGGAATTCTATCGTCATGGCGCAATACCGCATTGCAAGGTTTCAGGAAGCGGCGGCCGGTGACCGGGAACCGTGGTCGCCGCTTGGGGATGATCTTTGTGAGTAGGGAATACGTTCCTTTTTTGCTGGCGCAGAATGAATCGGGGTAACGGATGAATGTGACAAAATAATTCGTTATGTACGTTTGTTTTCTTGTCCATCCGGGGTCTCTGATGATCGATACGCCCGATTACGCCATCGAAATTCATGCGAAGGCGCTTGCCGCCCGTTTCAGGGGAAAAGCGGCGGATGAAGCCGAAATACACGCGAAAATGCTGAAGAAGTCGGGAGACCTCGAAGGTTACGAGGTCTGGATGCTGGTTTCGCAGCAGATCAAGAAAATCAAGAAGCTCGCAAAATCGGCGAAGAAGCAGAAGAAATAGGGGGCAGGGAAGGTGGGGTTTGACCGATGTCCCAAGATCAGACAGCTGAACGCGCGACAGAACAGCAAAACCTGGCTTGTTCCTGAAGGCTTGGGTCGGTTTGAAAGCTACGACCGCCCCGGCTGATTGTATTTGCTTCAAACAAAACCCGGGTCGATCGGCGCCCGCGGCGCCAACCATGGCGGCGTCGGCAGCCCGAGGCCGCGCAGAAATTCCGTATTGTAAAGTTTCGACGCGTAACGCGCGCCGCCGTCGCAAAGAATGGTGACGATCGTGTGTCCGGGGCCGAGGTCGCGGGCGAGGCGAATAGCGCCGGCGACATTTATGCCCGACGAGCCGCCCAGCAGCAGACCCTCCTCTTCGGCCAGCGCGAAGACGATTTCGAGCGCCTCACGGTCCGGGATGCGATAGGCCGTATCGATGGGCGCATTTTCGAGATTGGCGGTGATGCGCCCCTGCCCAATGCCCTCGGTTATGGAGGAACCTTCGGCCTTCAGTTCGCCGGTGGTGTACCAGGAATAGAGCGCCGCGCCGAAGCCATAGGCGAGAACGATCCGTATCTTCGGGTTTCTTTCCTTCAGCGCCATGCCGACGCCCGCCAGCGTGCCGCCCGTGCCGCAGGCGCAGATGAAGCCATCGACCGCGCCGTCGAGCGCGTCGAAGATTTCGGGGCCGGTCGTCGCGATATGCGCCGCGCGGTTCGCCACATTGTCGAACTGGTTGGCCCATATGGCGCCGGCGGCTTCCGTCTGCGCCAGCCGCTCGGCGAGGCGGCCGGAGAGTTTCACGTAATTATTCGGATTGGCGTATGGGACCGCCGGCACCTCGACGAGCTGCGCGCCCTGAAAGCGCAGCATGTCCTTCTTTTCCTGGCTTTGCGTCTCGGGGATCACGATGACGGTGCGAAAGCCCATGGCGTTGGCGACCAGCGCGAGACCAATGCCGGTATTCCCCGCCGTGCCTTCGACGATGACGCCGCCAGGCTTCAGCGCGCCGCGTGCGATGGCGTCTTTCACAATATACAGCGCCGCGCGATCCTTGACCGATCCGCCCGGATTCATGAACTCGGCCTTCCCGAGGATACGGCATCCGGTGGCCTTTGAGGCCGCCCGAAGCTCGATTAGCGGCGTATTTCCGATGGCGTCGATCACGCTGGCGGCGATAGTCATGGGCGAATCCTGATAGGCGGGGTCTGTCGTTGCCTAAAACATGCGGCGCGAAAATTGAACGCTTTTCGACGCGAATGTTACGAATTTCACGCGCGGTTCAGGCGGGTGCGGCCCGAAAAGAGAATGTCGCGCGATGGCGGGCAGACCGTCCTGCCGCCAGCAGCCGTATCGATGGCTTGTCGCGCAGCTCGCCTGCGAAGCCTTCCGGATCGCCAAAGCCGGTCCAGGGCTCAATGCACAGAAAGGGCGCCGGGGGCAGGGACCACAGGCCGAGATGCGGAAAATCATACAGGGCGACAGAAAGCTGTGCGCCGTCGCCACTGTCGAAAATGACCTGGCGACTGTGAATGTCGAGGAAACAGAGGGCCTCGCGGGCGAAGAGTTCCGGGGTCAGATCGAGCCGCGCGCCGTCAAGCGGAATGGGGCGCGACTGCGCGGAAAAAAGGCCGCCGGGCGCGATCACCGGGACAGTCGGCGTTTCCGGTTTTTCGAAAATGATCGCGTGGGGGCTCGCGCTGGCCGCCAATGGCCAGCGAAAGGCGGGATGCAGGCCACAGGCGTAGGGCATCCGCCGCGCGCCTGTGTTTGTGACGATCAGGGCGATATCGAGCGCTCCGCCGCGCAGGCTGTATTCGACCTCGAAGCGGAAGGCGAATGGGTAGAGCGCGCGCGTAGCCGGATCGTCTTCGAGCGTGAGCCGCACCGAAGCCGCGTCGCGTCGCTGGACCGTGAAGGCCTTGTTGCGGGCGAAGCCGTGCAGACCGAGCGGATATGTCCGCCCATCGACCCGGACCGCGCCGTCGCGTGTCCAGCCCACGACAGGAAAGAGCAGCGGCGCCGTCTGGTCCCAGACAGCCGGGTCTTTTTCGGCGATCAGATCGACGCCGGCCGATCGCCATGCGGCGAGTTCGCCGCCCTGCAAAAGGATGTGGGCTTCGTCGCCGCCGGGGGCGCGCAAACGGATCATATCGCTTTGCGGGACGCAGGAAGACTCATGCATGGCGCGAGAATAGCCCGCGGCGCGCCCGCGTGTGAGATTGGTTCTT
>CAZJAY010000078.1:0-6470 GCA_964543915.1 uncultured Methylocystis sp.
CGCGCGATGATGTCGCGCAACAACATCTGATCACCGACGTCGCCGACGATCAATGGCGCGCCCGCCGAAACCGCCCAGTCAAAACCGGTCGACAGATCGTCGAGCACAATGGGGCGCTCGCCCGCATCGAGCAGTTCGAGCGCTGCGTGACTGCCGAAATAGCCGGCGCCGCCCGTTACGAGGATCCCCATATTACTCCCTCACCCGCCGGCGCGATCATGACGGCCTGCGGCAAAAAGCTTTCGTCGCGCCGGACGGGGGCCCACATAGGCGCGTCGGGCGCGGCGCGCCCTTCTAGCAATCGGATTGTTCATGACCAAGCGCATTCGCAAAGCGGTTTTGCCCGTCGCCGGGCTCGGCACGCGTTTTCTTCCGGCCACCAAGGCGATTCCAAAGGAGATGCTCACCGTCGTTGATCGACCGGTCGTTCAGCATGTCGTGGACGAGGCGCGCGAGGCCGGGATCGAGCAGATCATAATCGTCACCGGCCGCGGCAAGGCTTTTATCTATGATCTTTTCGACATGGCATATGAGCTGGAGGATACGTTTCGCCGCCGCAACAAGTCGAAAGAGTATGACGCCCTCATGTCCGATCTGCCGAAGGCGGGCGCGACCAGCTTCACCCGCCAGCAGGCTCCGCTCGGCCTTGGCCACGCGGTCTGGTGCGCGCGCGAAATCGTCGGCGAAGAACCCTTTGCGGTGCTGCTCCCGGATATGATCACGCTGCCGGCCGCCGGCAAAACCGCCCGCTGCCTCGCCCAGGCCGTCGCGGCCTGGGAAAAACACGGCGGCAACATCATTGCGGTCGAAGAAGTGCGGCCGGAGGAGACGCATCAATACGGGATCGTCGCCACCGGCGCGGATTTCGGCGAGACCTTCGAAATCACCGGCTTGGTTGAAAAACCGCCGCAGGGGACGGCACCGAGCAATCTCATCATTTCCGGACGTTATATCCTGGAGCCGGCGATCTTCGATCTGCTCGAAAAGGGCGAGAAAGGCGCCGGCGGCGAAATCCAGCTCACCGACGCGATGATCCATCTTGCAAAGGCGCGTCCCTTCCACGGCGTGCGATTCGACGGGCGCACCTATGACACCGGCTCGAAACTTGGTTTTCTGGCCGCCAATGTCGCTTTCGGCCTTTCACGACCTGACGTGGCCGAAGGGCTGCGGGCGGAGTTGAAAAAACTGCTCGGTTAGGCAGGGCGCGGCGCACGATAACCCGGTATCGCCGGCTTTACTTCCGACCGAACAGCCGCTCAATATCGTGGAGCTTGAGTTCGACATAGGTCGGCCGGCCATGGTTGCATTGGCCGGCCCCGGGCGTCGTCTCCATCTCGCGCAGCAATGCATTCATCTCCGGCGGCGTGAGGCGGCGTCCGGCGCGCACGGAATGATGGCAGGCGCAGGTCGCGAGCACATGATCGAGGCGACGCGACAGGCCGCGCGCGTCGCCTTCTTCCGCCAGCAGATCGGCGATGTCGGCGACCAGGCGGCCATGGTCGATAGCCCCCAGAATGGCGGGGCTTTCGCGCACCAGTATCGCGCCAGGGCCGAAAGGCTCCAGCACAAGGCCCAGTTCGGCGAGTTCGTCGAGCGCCGGAGCTAGCGCCGCCATGCGCGCCGGATCAAGATCGACCACGGCCGGAATTAGCAGGATCTGGCGTGCGACGCCGCTTTCAGCGCGCTGGCGCTTGAGCTTCTCGTAGACGATCCGCTCATGCGCGGCGTGCTGATCGACGATGACGAGCCCATCAAGCGTCTGGGCGACGATATAGGTTTCATGCAGCTGCGCGCGCGCGGCCCCAAGCAGGGCGTCGGATGGGGGCGCTTCGAAACCGGCGCCTGCTTCCGACGCGCCCGGTCCCGCCTCATGGGCGCGCGCATCGGCCTGCGGCGCGCCGGTGTCGAAAGCCGCCTGTGGCCGATCCATGAAACCGGACGGCGCGTTGGGCGACTGGCGCAAATTCCATTGGGCCGGCGCGTCGGGCGGCCGCCAGCCCCAGCTTTGCGCGCGCGCTGCGCCGCCGCCGAATTTGGCGAGCGCGTCGCGCGCATTGGCGGCGGCGCTGCGATGACTGCCGGCGGCGAGGGCCTGTTTCAGCGCGCCAACGACAAGGCCGCGCACCAGTCCTGGATCAGCGAAGCGCACTTCCGCCTTGGCCGGGTGCACGTTCACGTCGACGATGCGGGGATCGCAGGAAACGAAGAGCGGCACCGCCGGATGTCGGTCATGCGCGAGAAAATCGAGATAGGCGGCGCGAATTGCGCCCGAGAAAAGTCGATCGCGAACCGGCCGCCCGTTCACATAGACGAACTGCATCTGCGCGTTGCCGCGATTCCATGTCGGCAGGCTGGCGAGACCAGCGATGCGCAAGCCTTCACGCTCAGCGTCAATCTCCATCGCGCTGTCGCGAAACGCGGCGCCGAGCACCTGGGCGATGCGGCGCGCGCGGCCGTCGGGCGCATCGTCGCAGGCCGGGCAATCGATGAGAGCGCCGCTATCAGCGGCCAGCGAAAAGCTGACGTCGGGATGCGCCATCGCCAGCCGTCGCACGACATCGGCGACGGCTGTCGTTTCCGTGCGCGCGCTTTTCAGAAATTTAAGTCGTGCGGGCGTCGCCGCGAACAGGGATCGCGCCTCGATCCGCGTGCCGCGCGGCCAGTTGCTCGCGACGAGTGTATGTTTCTCGCCGGCGTCGACGCGGATCGCATAGCCATGGGGCGCATCAGCCGCGCGCGTGTCGATGGTGAGATCGGCGACAGCGGCGATGGCCGGCAGCGCCTCGCCGCGAAATCCGAGCGTGGCGATATTGGTGAGATCGCCATCGGGAATTTTCGAGGTCGCGTGGCGTTCGACGGCAAGCGCGAGATCGTCCGCATTCATCCCGCAGCCGTCGTCGATCACGCGAATGAGCTTCCGGCCGCCGTCCTCAATGGCGACGTCGATCCGGCGTGCGCCGGCGTCAAGCGCATTCTCGACCAGTTCCTTGACCGCCGAAGCGGGCCGTTCGACGACTTCGCCGGAGGCGATGCGATCGACGAGAACGGGATCGAGGCGACGAACGCTCATCGCGTGCGCGCCGCCTGCCACGCCTCAAGCGTCGGACTGAACATGGGCGCAGAATAACGCGGCGGACGCGACGGCGGGACGATGTCTTTCGCATGGGCGAGCCATTGTCCAGGCGCGTGGAACAGCGGCACGACGTAAAAACCCGACAGCAGCACGCGATCGAAGGCGCGCACCGCCGCAACGAAATCCTCATGGCATTCGGCCGCCAGAAGGGCGCCGATCATCGCGTCTATGGCGGGCGAAGCGGCGCCGGCGAGATTGAACGAGGCCTCCTGGTTCGCGCTCGCCGATCCCCAGCGCATGCGCTGTTCGTTGCCAGGGGAGGCGGAGGCGAGCCACTGACCGATCATCATATCGAAATCGAATTTTTGACGTCGCCGCTGATATTGCACCTCATCGACAAGGCGCACGCGGGCGTCGACGCCGATACGTTGCAGGGTCGACGCGTAATTGAGCGCGAGACGTTCCTGCGCGCGGTCTTTCACCATGATTTCGAAGGAAACCGGCGCGCCATCCTTCGTCAGCCGACCGTCCTCGACACGGTAGCCCGCCTCGGCGAGCAGCGTCAGCGCGCGCTTCGCCATTTCGCGGTCGCGGCCGGTGCCGTCACTGACCGGCGGGCGCCAGCGCCCCTCAAGAATATCGGCGCGAACCGCGTCGGGGAATGGCGCGAGCAGCGCGCGTTCCCGCGCGTCCGCCGGACGGCCGGCGGCGGAAAGTTCAGAGTCATCGAAGAAGCTTTTGGTGCGCGTATAAAGGCCCGAATAGAGATTGGCGTTGACCCATTCGAAGTCGAACATCAATCCCAGCGCCTCACGCAGGCGGATATCGCGGAAAAGCGGCCGGCGCGTGTTGAAGACGAAACCTTCGAGGCCTTTCGGCGTCTCGTTTTTCAGCGTTTCGCGCGTAATGCGTCCGTCGCGCGCCGCCGGAAAATCATAGCCGGTCGACCAGCGCGTTGTGCTTGTCTCATCGCGATAGTCGAGCAGACCGGCCTTGAAGGCCTCAAACAACGAATTGCCGTCGCGGTAATACTGGATGTCGATTTCGTCGAAATTGAAAAAGCCGCGCTGGCTCGGCAAATCCTTGCCCCAGTAATCCGGATCGCGGCGTAGCAACAGGCGATCGCCCGCGCGGGCGTCGACGATGACATAGGGGCCGGAACCGATCGGACGGGACAGGGTCGCGTCGGCGAAGCGCGCAACGTCGGTCGCGTGTTTCGGCAGCACCGGCATGATCGCAAGAATAAGCGGCAGTTCGCGGTCGCCGACGCCCGTGATGTCGATGCGCACCGTATGCGGGTCGGGCGCGTCGATGGCGCGGACGAGGTTATAGGCGATGCGCTGTTGCGGCCGCCCCTTCGTTTTCAGCAACTCGAAGGAGAAAAGCACGTCATCCGCCGTCAGCGGCTTTCCATCCGAAAAATGCGCACGCGGGTCGAGGTGAAAGGTGATGTGGGTGCGCGCGGGATCGATGTCGATCGATTGCGCAATGAGCGGATAGAGGGTGAAAGGCTCGTCTTGCGAGCGGGCCATCAGCGGCTGGAAAATATTATTGACGAGGCCCTGCGCGGCTGAGCCGGATTTCAGGTTGAAGGGGTTGAGGCTGTCGAACGTGCCGGGCAGGCCGACCCGCAGTCGCCCGCCCTTTTTCGCCGCCGGATCCGCATAGGGGAAATGATCAAAATCAGCCGGCAGCGCCGGTTCGCCATGCATCGCGAGACCATGAGTCGGTCGCAGCGCAGGGTCGGCCGGGGCGTCGCCGCCGACGGCCGGGGCGAAGGCGAGAAGGGCGAGCGGAAGCGCGAGAATGGCCGCCCGGGTTCGGTCAGGCCCGCCGCGTCGCCGGCGAATCAGGGAGAAAATCATAGGCAAGAGAATAGTCGCTGCGCCCGCCGGGTTGAAGGCGACCGCGACCTTCCCCGGCCTGTTTGGGCCAACTATTGACGCAATTGTGGATTTTTACCTGTTTTCGGACCGGGCGTTCACGTCCTGCGCGTACGGTCCGCTGGAATTAGCAGCGGCTAAGATGTATGAGCGGAACGTTACGTTCAGGGCGTCAACGCGCCGGAACTGCGGATCGCGTCGGGAAAACATGCTTCCGCAGCGGCAGCGTTTCAGGCCGTGGCGGGCGGCGAGGTCGTCGTTCCATAACTTTCCTGCGGCGCCGGAAGGGGTCGCCTGGCCGAAAAACCGAAAGGATTTTAGATGGCAGTCCAATTCTCGCGCTATTGCGCGATCGCCCTTGCGGGCGCGTTCCTGCTCTCCGGCGTCTCGGCCGAGGCCCAGCAGCCAGCCGCTCCGGCGGCGCCTCCGGCCGGCGCGCCGCCTCAGGGCGCAGCCCCCGGCGGTCCGGTCGCGGCGACGCTGGCGCCGGTTCAGCCGGACTGGACGAAAATCTGCGGCAACGATCCCGCGACGAAAAAGGAAATCTGCTATACGACGCGCGATTTCGGCGTGCCGGGCGCCAAGCCCGAGGATCCGCCGCAGCCGCTGCTGGCGCTGGCCGTTTACGACCCCAAGGGCGACGACCAGAAGCTGATCCGTCTGCTGCTCCCGCCGGGACTGATGCTGAAGCCGGGCTTCCGTTTCGCCATCGACAAAAATCCGATGGAAACCGGCTCCTTCGAAATCTGCTTCCCCAACGGCTGCTTTGCCGAAGCCAAGGTCAAGAAGGCCACGGTCGACGGCATGAAGAAGGCCGAGAAGATGACGGTCATCGTCAAGAACCAGGGCAATGCGGAAGTCACCTTCTATCTGCCGCTGGCGAATTTCGGCAAAGCCTTCGATGGCCCGCCGATCGACCCGAAGGTCCTCGAAGAACAGCAGAAGAAGCTCGCGGCTGAACTTCAGAAGCGCGCCGAGGAAGAGCGCAAGAAGCTCGAAGGCAAGGGCGGAGCCGCGCCGGCGCCGGCCGCGAAGTAAAGCCTTCGCACATGTTCTGAAACACAACGCCCGCGCGATCCGCGCGGGCGTTTTACGTTTCCGGCGCGAAAACGACGAGACCGCCGCCTGTTGCGCGGAATCTGGCTATTCCAATCGTATCGACAGTCAGTGTCGTCTGATCGCGCGCATGCGGTAAACGCCGTCCCCGTCGCGCTCGAAGGTTTCGTCGACCTGCGGATGGCGGACCGGTGCGCCGGAGGTGTCGGGCACGAGGTTCTGCTCCGACACATAGGCGACATATTCGGTTTCGGCGTTCTCGGCGAAGAGATGGTAGAAGGGCTGGTCCTTGCGCGGCCGCAGCTCCTCGGGAATCGACAACCACCATTCTTCGGTGTTGGCGAATTCCGGATCAACATCATAGATCACGCCGCGAAACGGATAGCGGCGGTGCGTCCCCACCTGACCGATTCCGAATGTCGCTGAGCTGTCCCGCGGCATTCTTGCGACGCCTACGC
>CAZJAY010000079.1:0-6433 GCA_964543915.1 uncultured Methylocystis sp.
CCCCGGATGATTCTCATTGATGCGTTCGCGCATCTCCTTGCCCGTCTTGAAGAAGGGAACCTACTTTTCATGAACAGTAACCTTTTCGACCGAGCGCGGATTGCGGCACGTGCGCGCCTCGCGCTTCTTGACCGAGAACGCCCCAAACCCCCGAAGCTCGACGCGATCTCCCCGTGACAGCGCAGCGGTAATTTCGTCCAGGATCGTCGTAACGATCGTTTCGACATCCCTCTGGTAGAGATTGCCGTTACGACGCGCAATACGCTGGATGAGTTCGGATTTTAGCATGCGGGAGCCCGGAAGAACGGAAAATCAAAACGCTGGTTGCTTCAAACGCAACCTAGGGAAAACCCTGCCAAATCGCCACCAGGCCGTCAAGACCGGCGGCGCCACTGACGCCGGCTGCGCGCTCAAGGTTAATGGCCAACGTCTCGAACCCGAGCGCCCGCGCCAACGCGGCCGAGCTTTCCACCAGTCCCAGTCGCTCAATGCTGGACTTCTTTTTCCAGTCCCGAACCGGCAAATCTTTGGCTACGCTTTTGTTGCTCTCAAGCCAGGCGATCGCCTCTCTTTCGCCGCCAATGACATCGACCAGCTTCAACGGCAGGCCCTGATGCGCGGTGAACACGCGCCCATCGGAAACTTTCGACAGTTCAGCCTCATCCAGTCTGCGGCGCTCCTTCACAAGCTCCTTGAACCAATCGTATGAGTCGACGACGAGGCTGGCGATGGCGGCGCGCGCCGCATCGCTGGTCGGCTCGACGCCGTTTGGCGCAGCTTTCAGCGGCGACGACTTCACCGCCTCGACCTTCACGCCGACTGTTTCAAGCAACTTGTAGACGTTGGGAAACTGGAACAGCACGCCGATAGAACCCACCAGCGAATTGCGGCGCGCGACGATCGCATCGGCGGACAGCGCCGCAATATAGGCGCCGGAGGCTGCAAGATTGCCGACAACGGCGACAATCGGCTTCTTTTCGCCGAGACGGCGAAGTTCGTCGTAGAGCTTCTCGGAACCGGCCGTCGTTCCGCCAGGGCTGTCCAGCGTGAGCAAAAGCGCCTTCGCCTGCGCGGAATCGCGGATCTTTTCGATCAGCTCGATCGTGTCCCGGTCACCGGTGATCAGCCCCTGGACCGAAAGCCGGGCGATATGCGGCGTGAGCTTGTCGGCCGAGTCCGCGCCGCCAAGTTTGGCGGTCGCGACAAAGGCAGCGACGCCCAGCGCCAGAAAAGCGCCCGCACGCCACCAGCCAAGCTTCCGGCGCAACCGGCGGCGATCGATCAGATAATCCGTCGGAGTCGACATCCCGTTATTGCCCCTGTCCATTCAGGTCCGACGCGCCGAAGCGGTGCGGCGATTATTGTGGCCATTTATAACACAAAGCGGGCGGCGCCGAACCGTTGCGAAACCGGGCCCGCTACCGGGCCGTCGTTTCCCGCGCCCACTTGAGATAGGTCGGATCAACGTCGGCGACGTCAATACGCACGATTTCCGGCGTCTGGTATCCATGGCGACGCCGGACAAGCGCGGCGAGAGCGGCGTAATCCTCGACCCGGTGCTTCATCTGGAGCACAAATTCATCGGTTTCCTGGATCGCGCCGTTCCATTCATAAAGGCTCACAACCGGCGCGATCTGCACGCAGGCGGCAAGTCGCGCCTCCAGGACCGCGCGCGCGAGGCTACGCGCCGCCCCCGCGTCGCCGACGGTCGTTACAAGGATTGCGAGCCCGTCCGTAGCGCCCGCCACGCTAGCCGCCGACAACGGTGGTGAAGACCTGCCCGCCGCGCGACAGCGTCAGCTTCCAGTAATAGGCGCGGGCCGCCGTGGCCTGCACGAGATCGCGGGTTGAACCGATTTTCTGGTCATTGACTGCGAGCACGATATCGCCGCGCTGCAGGTTGAACTGCTGGGCGACAGAACCATCCGCCACCTCGGCGACAACGACGCCGGCGGACGCGCCCTGAACCGACATTTCCTCCACCACGGCGGGAGAAATATTCACCACCGTGGCTCCGGCGAAGGGCGAAGGCCCCTTGATCTGGACCAAATCGCGCGGCGGCGTCTCCGGCGCGGCGACAAGGCTGATCCGCGCGCTGATCCTTTTGCCGGCGCGCAACACCCCAAGCGTCGCCTGACCGCCAAGCGGACGGGTCGCCAGCCGGTAGCCGACCGCCTCGGGATCGTCGACCGCCTGTTCATCGACGGAAACAATGACGTCGCCCCGCTTAAGACCGGCCTCCGCCGCAGGCCCCCCCGGGTCAACGTCCGCCAGCAGGGCGCCGGTCGGGCGCTCCATGCCGAGACCATCCGCGATATCCTGCGACAGCGCCTGCAACCGCGCCCCCATCCACGGACGACGCACGGTTTTCCCGCCGCCCATCGCCGCCGCGAGGACGCTTTTGACCATATTCACCGGAATCGCAAAGCCGATGCCGACGGAGCCGCCGGACTTCGAAAAAATCGCCGAATTGATTCCGACCACGCGCGCATTCATATCGACCAGCGGCCCGCCGGAGTTGCCCGGATTGATGGCCGCGTCGGTCTGGATAAAGAATCCATAGTCCGTGATGCCGACATGCGTGCGCGCAAGCGCCGAAACGATGCCCTGCGTCACTGTCTGGCCAACGCCGAAGGGATTGCCGATCGCGAGCGTGAGATCGCCGACCTCGAGCGCGTCGGTATCGCCGAGTTGCATCGTCGGATAGGATCCGCCATCCGCGAGTTTCAGCACTGCGAGATCGGTGCGCGGATCGCGGAGCAGGATTTTTGCCGGAATTTCGCGCCGGTCGGCCAACGCGATCTTCACATCTGTCATGCCCTCAATGACATGATTATTGGTCACTACGAGACCGGAGGGATCAACGATAACGCCGGAGCCAAGCGATTGCGCTGTATTGCGGCCCGGCGCGCCCTCACCGAAAAAGCGACGAAAAATCGGATCGTCCAGCAGCGGATTGGCGGGCATGCGCTCGACCCGGGAGGCGAAAACATTAACGACCGCGGGCTGGGCCTTTTTCACTACCGGCGCGAAGGAAAAGGCTATTTCCGCGCGACTCCGGGGGACCATGGGCGCGTCGGCAGGATTCTCGGCGCGCGCGACGATGACGCCCACGACGCCGAACGCCAGCGCGCACAGCAGGGATAAACCCGGTCTATGCCTCCCGAAAAGACGCATCTAACCCTCCAGAGATTCGCATGGGAACAAATATAGGCGGCTTTCCTCGCATGCGCGAGACGCGACAGGCGCGCGCCATCGGCGTACATGGGCGCGTAAAAAAAAGACGGCCCTCAATGAGCCGTCTTGTCTTTATCCGATTATCACAGCGCCGGACAGGCAGGCTATGCCGCGTCCTCTTCGCCCTGCACAGGTCCGGAGTCCTGCCCGCGCGCGCTCTCGTCGCGATCAACGAATTCGATTACCGCCAGCGGCGCATTATCGCCGTAACGAAAGCCCGCCTTGAGAACGCGGGTATAGCCGCCATTACGATCGCGATACCGCGGTCCCAGCGTCTCGAAGAGCTTGCCCACCAGTTTCACGTCGTGGATCTGCGCAATCGCCTGACGGCGCGCATGAAGATCGCCGCGCTTGCCGAGCGTGACAAGCTTCTCGACGACAGGCCGCAGATCCTTCGCTTTCGGGAGCGTCGTGACGATCTGCTCATGCTTGATGAGGGCCTGGGCCATATTCATGAACATCGCCTTACGATGCTCGTGGGTGCGCCCGAAGCGGCGCTTTTTGTGACCGTGATACATGAGGCTCTCCGTTGATTACGCGGCCGCCGTGCCAAGGAACGGCCGCTTGCTTGTTCACCTCGCCCATTTGCGGGCGAGACTTGTTTATGACGCGGGCAGAGGTATGTGACCGAAATCAGTAGTGCTCTTCGAAACGCTTCGCGAGATCGTCGATATTTTCCGGCGGCCATCCGGGAACTTCCATTCCAAGATGAAGGCCCATCTGCGCAAGGACTTCCTTGATTTCGTTGAGCGACTTCCGGCCGAAGTTCGGCGTGCGCAGCATCTCCGCCTCGGACTTCTGGATCAGATCGCCAATATACACGATATTGTCGTTCTTCAGGCAGTTCGCCGAACGCACGGAAAGCTCGAGTTCGTCGACTTTCTTGAGCAACGCCGGATTGAATGCGAGCTGCGGGATCGAGGGCGCCGACTCTTCACGACGCGGCTCCTCAAAGTTCACGAAGACGTTCAGCTGATCCTGAAGGATGCGCGCGGAATAGGCGAGCGCGTCCTCCGGCGTGATCGCGCCGTTGGTTTCGATCGTCAGCGTCAACTTGTCGTAATCGAGGACCTGGCCCTCGCGGGTATTCTCGACGCGATAGCTGACCTTTTTGACCGGCGAATAGAGACTGTCGACGGGGATGAGCCCGATCGGCGCGTCTTCCGCGCGATTACGATCCGCCGGCACATAACCCTTGCCGGTGGCGATGGTGAATTCGATACGAATTTCGGCACCTTCGTCGAGCGTGCAGATAACAAGGTCAGGGTTGAGAATCTGCACGTCGCCGGTCGACTGTATGTCGCCCGCTGTGACAGCGCCTGGCCCGGATTTCTTGAGCGTCAGGCGTTTCACGCCCTCACCCTGGTATTTGATCGAGATGTCCTTGATGTTGAGGACAATGTCGGTCACATCCTCGCGCACGCCGGGGATTGACGAAAATTCATGTAAAACGCCGTCAATATGGATCGAAGTGATCGCCGCGCCCTGCAGGGAAGACAGCAGGATGCGTCGCAGGGCGTTGCCAAGCGTGACGCCAAAACCGCGCTCAAGCGGTTCCGCGATCGCCGTCGCCACGCGACGCGGATCATCGCCGGCGGACACTTCGAGCTTGTTGGGCTTGATCAGTTCCTGCCAGTTCTTCTGGATGCTCACAGGGTCGCCTTTCCTTGAAGCTCATGGAAGCGCGCGCGACGCCGATTCAGGGGATCGCGCGCGTAACGATATTCCGTAATCCGTCGCCGTGGTCCTCAGACCCGGCGACGCTTCCGCGGGCGGCAGCCATTATGCGGGATTGGAGTCACGTCGCGGATCGAGGTCACCGTGAAACCGGCCGCCTGAAGGGCGCGCAGGGCCGACTCGCGTCCCGACCCCGGCCCCGAAACCTCGACTTCGAGCGTGCGCACACCGTGTTCGCCGGCCTTGCGCGCCGCATCCTCCGCCGCCATCTGCGCAGCGTAAGGCGTCGATTTTCTCGATCCCTTGAACCCCATCGAACCGGCTGACGACCACGAGACCGTATTGCCCTGCGCGTCGGTGATGGTGATCATGGTGTTGTTGAACGTCGAGTTCACATGCGCGACGCCGGAAACGATATTCTTGCGCTCGCGACGGCGAACGCGGGTAGTATCATTGGCCATTGTGTTTGTCTCGTCCTTCAGACGCGCCCGTAACGCCAGGCGCTGGGGATAGGCGCCGCAGCGCCGAGATTACTTCTTCTTGCCGGCGATCGGCTTGGCCTTGCCCTTGCGGGTGCGGGCGTTGGTGTGGGTGCGCTGACCGCGAACCGGCAGCTGGCGACGATGCCGAAGCCCACGATAGCAGCCGAGATCCATCAGGCGCTTGATATTAATTGCAACTTCCCGGCGCAGGTCGCCTTCCACAAGATAGTCGCGATCAATCGTCTCGCGGATCTGCTACACTTCCGCGTCGGTCAACTGCGCCACCCGACGCTCCGCCGGGATGTTGACTTTCTCGCAGATCTCCTCGGCCTTTTTCGGCCCGATGCCGTGAATATACTGAAGCGCGATGACGACGCGCTTGTTGGTGGGAATATTGACGCCTGCAATACGGGCCACTTCTCTTCTCCATCTGATGCGACGTTGGACACGTCGCCGGTTAGACCCGCGTCCGGTGGAGGCCGGCCCTTGCGGGTAAATCCTGCACTATTCAGGATTTCAAAACGCAAAAACAGAAGCCCTCGAAAGAGGACTCCCCCGATCTGCGCCGAAGATGTGTCGATAACAGACACACCGACGGAGTCAAGCGCGAAAAGACGTTGGCTAGCGCCGAGACGCTGTCAGAAAAATGCGCCGTCGTCCTGACAAGCTTTGTGATGCAGGCGGTCAGCCGGCGACCGCTGCGTCGATAGCTGCCGAGACCACGTCGATCGGCGCCATGCCGTCGATCCGTTTCAGCTCGCCGCGCGCGCCATAATGCGCGGACACCGGCGCCGTCTGCGCCCGATAGGTTTCGAGACGGGTTCTGAAACTTTCCGGATTATCGTCGGCGCGGACCGCACCGCCGGCAGCGAGCGTGTCGGCCACGCGTTTGCGCATACGGTCCACAAGCGCGTCTTCATCAACCACGAGTTCGATGACAGCGTCGAGCCGAACGCCTTTCGCGACCAGCAGATCGCGAAGCGCCTCCGCCTGCGCGACCGTGCGAGGAAATCCGTCGAGGATAAAGCCGCGCGCGC
>CAZJAY010000080.1:0-6431 GCA_964543915.1 uncultured Methylocystis sp.
CAACAAGGAATCGGGCGTGGTCTATTTGCGCACGACGGGCCGCAATCAGAATGGCGCGGTGGTGCTCTCATACGCCAGCTGGGTGATGGTGAAAAAACGCGACCGCGATGCGGCGGTCGGACCGGACGTCATTCCCGAACTGCCGAAGGCTGTGCCGCCGTCGGAACTCGGACAGGCCGTGCCGCCGATCGACGTCGCGCGCTATGATCGCGCGCTCGCCGGATCGCCCTTCTTCTGGGGCGATTACGCGGTTGTCGAAAAAATCGACCATATCGACGGCATGACCGTCGAGGAGGCGGAGCATATGCTCGCCACGCGCCTCTACCAGAACAATTCAAAGGTGCATTTCAACCAGTTCTACGAGGCGCAGGGGCGCTTCGGCAAACGCATCATCTATGGCGGCCATGTGATCTCCATGGCGCGCGCGCTCTCCTTTAACGGGCTCGAGAACGTCTTCCATATCTCGGCCGTCAACGGCGGCCGGCATGTGAACCCGCTTTTCGCGGGCGGCACGATTTTCGCCTGGAGCGAGGTGCTCGACCGGGCGGAAATTCCTGGCCGGCGCGACATTGGCGCGCTGCGTCTTCGGCTCGTCGAGACGAATGACAAACCCTGTGCGGATTTCCCGCTCAACGGCCCTGAAGGCAAGCCCGAACCGGCCGTTCTGCTTGACCTCGATTACTGGGCGCTGTTGCCTCGCTGAGCCCGCGAGACCGCGCGCAATAATGATTCTGGAGGAATATATGTCCAAGGCCAAATTCGCCGCACTTTCGCTGGCGCTCGTTCTTCTCGCCGCGCCCGCCGCGCGCGCCGAATCGCCGGCGGCCCCCGGAAGCGCGCCCGCAGCGCCCGCCACGCAGGCCAAACCGCAGCCGGAAACGATCGACGTTCTGGTGATCCCGCTCGAAAAGCTTCCGTCCTACGGCTCGATCGTCTCCGCCTGGTACAAGCAGCCGGTCTATGACATGAACGAGAAGAAGCTCGGCAAGATTTCAGACATGCTCTTCAACGCCGACGGATCGATCAGCGCGGTGATGATGGATGTCGGCGGCTTCCTTGGAATCGGGGCCAAGCATGTCGCGGTGCCGGTGACGGCGATCACCATCACCACGAAAAACGACAAGTCCTGGCTCACGATGAATACGACGAAGGACATTCTGAAGAAGGCCACAGGCTACAAATTCGACAAGAAAATGGGCGTGTGGAACCCGGTGATGGAATAAGGCGTCGTCCACGTCTCTTTACTTAAACAATGGCCGGGGTTTCCCGGCCATTTTCTTTTCACGCGCTCACATGCGTGCGGGCAGCTTGTCTTCTTCCGCGAGATTGGAGAAGCGCGTCACCTCCGCTTCGAATGCGAGCGGAACAGTTCCCGTCGGACCATGGCGCTGCTTGCCGAGGATCGCCTCGGCGCGACCATGCGCGCGCTCCATTTCCGCCATCCACTGGATGTGTTCTTCCGTGCCTTCGCGCGGCTCACGATTGCGCAGGTAATATTCTTCGCGATAGACGAAAAGCACCACGTCGGCGTCCTGCTCGATCGAGCCGGATTCGCGCAGGTCGGAGAGTTGCGGCCGCTTGTCGTCGCGATTTTCGACCTGACGCGACAATTGCGACAGCGCGACGATCGGGACGTTCAGCTCTTTCGCCAGCGCTTTCAGCCCGGTCGTGATTTCCGTCAGCTCCTGCACGCGATTGTCGCCGCGCGACTTCGAGCCGGCGAGGAGCTGGAGGTAGTCGACGACGAGCAGATCGAGGCCTCGCTGGCGCTTCAGTCGGCGTGCGCGGGCCGTGAGCTGGGCGATGGAGATGCCGCCGCTCTGGTCGATGTAGAAGGGGATGCTCTGCATTTCGCGCGCGGCGTCGGTGATGCGACGGAAGTCGTCCTCATTGATGTCGCCACGACGGATCTTGTAGCTCGGCACGCCCGATTGCTCGGCGATCACACGGGTCGCGAGCTGTTCTGCGGACATTTCGAGCGAGAAGAAACCAACGATGCCGCCGTTGATCGTTTTGTGCGAACCGTCCGGCTCTGTCTCGAATTGATAGGCCTTTGCGATATTGAAAGCGATATTGGTGGCGAGCGCCGTTTTGCCCATGCCCGGACGGCCGGCGACGATGATCAGATCGGATTTTTGCAGTCCGCCCATTTTCTCGTCGAGATCGACAAGTCCGGTCGCTATTCCCGAAAGATGGCCGTCGCGCATATAGGCGCTGTTGGCCATGTCGATGGCGACGACGAGCGCATCGGCGAAACGCTGAAACCCGCCGTCGTAGCGGCCGGTTTCGGCGATTGAATAAAGTCGCCGTTCCGCTTCCTCGATCTGAGCGCGGGGACTGGCGTCAATCGGCGAGTCATAGGCCGTATTGACGATTTCCGCGCCGATATTGATGAGATCGCGCCGGGTTGCGAGGTCGTGAATAATGCGGCCGTAGTCTTCGGCGTTGATCACGGTCGTCGCTTCCGCCGCGAGGCGCGCGAGATAGGCCTGCACGGTCACGCCCGCAGGCAGTTCGATATCGCCGAGAAAGGTTTTCAGCGTGACGACCGTCGCCAGTTTGCCGGCGCGAATGAGTTGCGCCGCGATCTCGAAGATCCGGCGGTGCAGTTCCTCGGAGAAATGCTCCGGCCGCAGAAAATCCGAAACCCGGTCGAAGGCGTCGTTGTTGATCAATATGGCGCCAAGCAGCGCCTGTTCCGCCTCCAGATTATGGGGCGGAATGCGATAGGCGACGGGTTCGGCGGGCGCGACCTGAAAGGATCGGCGCTCCGCGAGATTCTCGATCGGAGGCATTTTGTCTTGTCTTGCATGAGAGCCAGATTTCGCGGCGGCGACGCGCGCGCGTTTCCAGCGACTCAAGGATCATCGCACGACGTCGCGCACCGCGCCAGACGGATGCACGGGCGTCGCGCATGCGGCCAGGAGTTGCGAGTCTTTTCCACACAGGCGCAGCGATATGTGACGGCAATACGCGAAAAGACTTGCGCTCCGGCGAGAATCGGTGACGCAAATCAAAAAGCGAAAAGCCCGGCGCGAAGGCCGGGCTTTCGACAGGTCTCGGGACAATCGCGTCCGAAGTCAGGCGGTCAGAGTTCGACGTCGCCCGCCTCGGCGAGCGCCGCGCCGACCTCAAGGCCGAGATCGTCCATCGACATTTCCTCGCGCTGCGAGACGCTCTCGCCGCGCGCCTGACGTTCCGCTTCCTCGGCTGAACGGGCGACGTTGACGTTGATCTTCACATCGACTTCCGGATGCAGATGAACCGGCACGACATGCAGGCCGAGCGATTTGATCGGTTGCAGCAGGACGATCTGGTTGCGGTTCAGCGAGAAGCCATCGGCGGTAGCCGCTTCGGCGACGTCGCGCGTGGCGACCGAACCATAGAGATGACCGCTCTCGCCCGCCTGACGGATGATCACGAAGGTCTGGCCTTCAAGCTTTTCGGCGACGGCTTCCGCCTCTTTCTTCGCCTCAAGATTGCGGGCTTCTATCTGGGCGCGCTGCGCGTCAAAATGCTTCCTGTTGCCATCGGTCGCGCGAAGGGCCTTCCCGCGGGCCAGCAGGAAATTGCGGGCGTAGCCGTCGCGAACGCGAACGGTGTCGCCCATCTGGCCAAGCTTGGGCACGCGTTCGAGCAGAATAATTTCCATGATCTTCTTTCTCCGGCGTTGCGCGCTTTTTTCAGAAAAATCGTGGATTTGTCAATCCGGTTTCGACGTTTGGGGCGTCGAGGCCGCGCGCGGCCCGCCAGGCGGCCGCGATGCGGCGCGCGATTTCGGGCGTTTCGTTGCGCGGCGACGTCGGGACGGGCAGGGGCGCGTCCCAGATGGCGATTGCGCCGGCCTCTTCGAGCGCGGCGAGATAAAGCGCGATCCGCCGGCGCGGACGAAAGGCGGGGAGAACATGGACCGGCGCGCCGGTCGCAACCGCTTCGCCGATCATATTGACGCTGTCGCCGGTCACGATAAGGCGATCGGCATTCGCCAGCATTGATAAATAGGGGTTTTCACCAGTGCTGTCCCAGAAAAAACCGCCCGGACACGCCAGCGTTCGCTGTAACGCCGCGGCAAGTGGCGCTGGCGTGCGCCGGGAGGCGGTCGCCATGACGGCGAAGCCGTCGGCGAGAAGTGTCGCCGCCACAGCGCAGGGATCGTGGCGTAGCCCCTTTGCGTCGCCAATGAGCAGGGCGGCGCGCGGGCGTGGCAAATGCACGACGCGCAGGTCCGGGGCCAGCCGGGCGGCGGCGAGCCGCTCCGGCGTGATCCGGTTCGGGGGCGTCAGCGGCGTGAGGACATTGGGGCCTTCGAAAGCGTCATGGCGCGGCGCGATGATGAAATCGGCGGCCCCGAGCCCTGTGAGTGGTCGATTGATGTAGATCGTGAAGGTTCGCCCGCCGGAGTCGCGTTTCAGTCGCCTGAGCGCCGGCAGGGCTCGCCGTCCGGCGGCGATGGCGAGGTCTGGCCAGGGCGGCGCGATGGCGACAGCGTCGCGCGGGTCCATCGGCCCGACAGGCGCCAGCCAATCGAAAAGCCGGCGGGGCGCGATCCGTCGGAAATCCACCGTGGCGCCCAGCGCTTCCGCGAGGCCAAGACTCTGAACCTCATGTCCGATCCGGCCATCGCCTATGACGCGCAGCGTCACGCCGGCGGGGAGCATGGGGCGCCCGCCGCCTAGACGAAGACGACCTTCAGAATCTCGTAACTCTTGCCGCCGCCCGGCGCCTTCACCTCAACCGTATCGCCCACAGTTTTGCCCATCAGGGCGCGAGCGATTGGGCTTGTCAGCGAGACGCGGCCCAGTTTGACGTCCGCTTCACTCTCGCCGACGATCTGGTAGGATTTTTCTTCCTCTGTATCCTCGTCGACCAACGTCACTGTCGCGCCGAATTTGACGGTCGAGCCGGAAAGCTTGGCGACATCGATCACTTCGGCGCGCGACAGTTTGTCCTCGAGTTCGGCGATGCGGCCCTCGTTAAGCGACTGTGCTTCCTTTGCCGCGTGATATTCCGCGTTTTCGGAAAGATCGCCATGGGCGCGCGCCTCGGAAATTTGCTGGATGATGCGCGGCCGGTCTTCCTGCTGGCGGCGCCGCAACTCCTCGCCGAGCGCGGCGTAGCCCGCCGCCGTCATGGGCACCTTTTCCATTGTTCCGGTTCTTTCCTCGATTCCCTTGCCGTTCGGGAAAGCCCGACCGACCCGCAGGGCGGGGTCGGCGCGAACCGTTCCGAATCGGCGGAGCGTTCCTGATGAGCGTGTGATTGAACCCTTACGGAGCGACGCCCCGCGCCCGATCCGGGCCAGCCAATGGCCAGCCGCGCGATGGGGATGTGATTAAATCCCTGTTTTTAGGGCGTTATGACGGGAAGTAATCCTGAAGCGCGCGCGCCTCCAGATCCCCCGAGACATAAGCCCTGATCCCCTGCGCGGCGGCGACCGCCCCCGCGAGCGTTGTGTAATACGGAACCTTATGCAGAAGCGCGGCGCGGCGCAAGGAACGCGAGTCCGCCAGGGCCTGCGCGCCTTCCGTGGTGTTGAAGACGAGCTGGATGGAGCCGTTTTTGATGGCGTCCACGATATGCGGCCGGCCTTCCGAAACCTTGTTGATTTTCTTCGCGTCGATCCCTTGTTCGACAAGGTAGCGCGCGGTGCCGCCGGTTGCGACGACTGAAAAGCCGATATCGCTCAGGAGCCGAACCGCCGGCGCGACACGCGCCTTGTCGGCGTCGCGGACCGAGACGAAGACTGTGCCTTCGCGCGGCGCGCGCGCGCCGCCGCCGATCTGGCTTTTGACAAAGGCCGCATCGAAATTGAGGTCGAGGCCGATCACTTCGCCCGTCGAACGCATCTCGGGACCGAGCACGGTGTCGACGCCGGGGAAACGGGCGAAGGGGAAGACCGCTTCCTTGACGCCGACATGGTTCGGTCGCGTATCCGGGAGGGTGAAGGCGGAGAGTTTTTCGCCCGCCATCACCCGCGCGGCTATGCTCGCAATCGGCGCGCCGACGACCTTGGCGACGAAAGGCACGGTTCGCGAGGCGCGCGGATTGACCTCCAGGACGTAAATCGTTCCGTCCTTGAGGGCGAATTGCACGTTCATAAGGCCGACGACGCCCAGCGCTCGCGCGAGGCTGCGCGTCTGTTCCTCCAGCGCGGCGATAGTCTCCGCCGGCAGCGACCGCGGCGGCAGCGAGCAGGCGGAGTCGCCGGAGTGAATGCCCGCCTCCTCAATATGCTCCATCACGCCGGCGATGACGGCCGTTTCGCCGTCCGCGAGGCAGTCAACGTCGACTTCGATCGCATCGGTAAGATAGCGATCGAAAAGGAGCGGGTTTTTGCCGAGCACCGTATTGATCTGCCCGGTCTTGTCATTGGGATAGCGCGCCTTGATTTCCGAGGGCACGAGCGTGGGCAGGGTCCCGAGCAAATAGTC
>CAZJAY010000081.1:0-6431 GCA_964543915.1 uncultured Methylocystis sp.
TGGGCTTGTAATACCCCTTGCTGTCGCCGCCGTCCGATGTCGCCGCAGCCGGAGCAGCGCCCGCGCCTTTCGGCCCCTCGCTCGTGACGCTGTTCTTGCCGCCAGCGTCCTTGCCTTTGCCCCTCGCGTCCTTTCCTTTGACTTCCTGGCCCTGCGTCGCCGCCGCACCTGCCGGCGACGCTTTCCCGGTCTTGCCGGCTGACTTGTCCGCGTCCGTCTGCTTCCCGGCTGGATCCGACGGAAAATAATATTCCGCCTCGGCCGCAAAAACGGGCGCCGTTACCAGTGAAGCCGCACCAAAAGCTGCAGCGGCTAATGCGAGTGTGCTCACCTGTGCTTTCATGACCCGGTCTCCTTCGTGGTTCGTTTCGCAACGCACGGCGTTGCGCGGTCTTGCTTTCTTGGAGACAGAAAAGCCTGCAAATACGATGGGGTCAATATAGTCTATCGATATTATAGACTATATTGTATTCTTTTTATGCGTCTGTGGTTTCCGCGCAACAGTTGCCGTCCACTTTGTTTTACGGGCGCGGCCTGACAGGAGAAACATCGCGTGCTGAAGGGCCTCACGCGAGGCCAGTACGCAGAGGAAACTATGATTTCCTTGACGCCAAATTACGCATCCTGAAATCACAACAAGTGAACCCCGGCGCTTATTCCTTCAACATCTGATCGAAGATTGCGCCATCGACGAAATGCTTTTTCTGGGCGGCCTGCCAGCCGCCGAAAGCCTTGTCGATCGTGATGAGTTGAAGTTTTGGAAAAAGCGCGAGCTGCGTGCGATCGACATATTCCGGCCGGGCCGGACGATAGAAGTTTTTCGCGATTATTGTTTGCGCCTCGGGCTCATACAAAAAGCGCAGATAGGCCTCGGCGACGTCTCGCGTCCCTTTCGCATCAACATTGGCGTCGACGACAGCGACCGCGGGCTCGGCCAGAATGGACAGCGAGGGAATGATAATTTCGTATCTATCGTCGCCGTATTCCTTCAGCGCGAGATGCGCCTCGTTTTCCCACGTTATAAGCACATCGCCAAGCTCACGCTTTGTGAAAGTCATTGTCGATCCGCGCGCGCCGCTGTCGAGAACCGGCGCATTTTTGTAAATCGCCCGGACAAAATCTCTGGTTTTCTCTTCATTGCCTTTGAACTTTTTCAGCCCGAACCCCCAGGCAGCGAGATAGTTCCATCGCGCGCCGCCGCCGGTCTTCGGATTTGGCGTCACAACGACGACGCCGGGACGCGCCAGATCGTCCCAATCCTTTATATCTTTGGGGTTGCCCTTGCGCACGAGCAGCACGATCGTCGATGTGTAGGGCGAAGAATTATGCGGCAGGCGGGATTGCCAGTTCGCAGGAATCTTCCCTGATTTTCTGGAGATCGCGTCGATATCGTCCGCGAGCGCGAGAGTCACGACATCGGCGGCGAGGCCTTCAATGACCGAGCGCGCCTGGGCTCCGGAGCCGCCATGCGACGCCTGGATCTGGATTTCCTCGCCGGTCTTCGTCTTCCATTGCGCGACGAAAAGCGGATTGATCTGCTTGAAGAGTTCGCGGGTGGGATCGTAGGAAACATTCAGGATCGCGCGACCCGCGGAAGCGGGCCGAACCAGCGCCAGATGGCTCAATCCCACCGTGGCGGTCAACCATGCGCGCCGGGTCAGTCTCATCGTCGTCTCCTTTTTTCTTTCCGGCGCCGGGGCCGGACGCATTCGCCGTGTCGAGGGCTAGATGCCGTCGCCGACATGATCGAAATCGATTGCGGAAACAGGAAAGATCCGCGCGCGGTTAAGCGAGAGCGGGACGCGCGCGCCGAGCGATGCCGCCGCTTCGACCGGCGACTCGATTTCGAGTGTCTGGTCGTAGCCATCGATGGCGATGGTCGCGCGCACGCCCGCCGGCGTCCGACGCAGGCTTTCAACACGTCCCTCGATTTCGGCGACGCCGCCCGTCGCCACCGCGATATCCGCCGGCCGGAAAAAGACTTTTGCCGGACCGCTTCGTAGTCCATGCGTATCGATATGAAGCTCGCGTCCCGCGAAATTCACATGGCCATCGGCGATCGTCACCGGCAAAGCCACAGCCTCGCCTACGAAAGAAATCACGAATGGCGAAGCCGGCTTATCATAGAGTTCGGCGGGTGTTCCGATCTGTTCGATACGTCCGTGATTGAGCACGACCACGCGATCGGCCAGCTCCATCGCTTCGTCCTGATCGTGCGTGACGAATACGGTCGTCAGACCGGTTTCCTTGTGTTTTTCGCGCAGCCAGCGGCGCAGATCCTTTCGAACGCGCGCGTCGAGCGCCCCAAAGGGTTCGTCGAGAAGCAGAACGCGCGGTTCAATGGCGAGCGCTCGCGCCAATGCGACGCGCTGACGCTGACCGCCGGAGAGCTGCGCCGGAAATCTCTGGCCAAGCCCTTCCAGCTGAACGAACCCAAGCAGTTCGTTGACGCGCGTGGCGATTTCAGCGCGCGAAGGACGCAGGCGACGCGGTCGGACATTCAGCCCGTAGGCGATATTATCGACGACGGTCAGATGTTTGAACAGGGCGTAGTTCTGAAAGACAAAGCCGACGCGTCTCTCCTGGACTGACAGGTTTGTCGCATCGTTACCGTCGAATAGAATGCGGCCTCGGTCGGGCGTATTCAAACCCGCGATCACCCGCAGCAGCGTTGTTTTTCCGGAGCCGGACGGTCCCAGCAGAGCGACAAGCTCGCCGGGCTCGATCTCAAGGCTGACGTCGCGGAGCGCGGGAAAGTCGCCGAAATCCTGTTCGACGCTTTCAATCCCGATTGAGAAGCCGTTGCGCCGCATCTCAGTGCTTTCCGCCGCCGCGCGCGGCAAGCTGGTCGGCGTGACGCCATTCGAGGAATGTTTTGACGCCAAGCGTGACGAGCGCAAGGCTTGCGAGAAGAACTGCGAGACCAAAGGCCGCAACACTGTTGTACTCATTGTAGAGAATCTCCACCTGTAGCGGAATGGTATTTGTCAGCCCGCGAATATGACCCGAGACGACAGAGACCGCGCCAAATTCGCCCATGGCGCGCGCATTACAGAGCAAAACGCCGTAGAGCAGGCCCCATTTGATATTGGGCAGCGTAACGGTGAGGAAGGTGCGAAATCCGGATGCGCCGAGCGTCAGCGCCGCTTCCTCCTCGATTGCGCCCTGTTCCTGCATGAGTGGAATGAGTTCGCGCGCGACAAAGGGAAAGGTGACGAAGATTGTGGCGAGGACGATGCCGGGAACGGCGAAAATAACCTGAAGATGATGCGCGGAAAGCCACGGACCAAAAAGTCCCTGCCCGCCAAAGACCAGCACGAACACAAGGCCAGCGACGACAGGCGAAACGGAAAAGGGCAGATCAATCAGCGTGATTAGCAGGCTCTTGCCGGGGAAGGAAAATTTAGCGATGGCCCATGCCGCCGCAACGCCGAAAACGAGATTAAGGGGCACGCTGATCGCAGCGACGAGAAGCGTCAGCCTGATCGACGCGATCGCGTCCGGCTCCCCGAATGCCTCAAGGAATGCGGACGAACCCCGGCTGAACGCTTCAGAGAAGACAATGGCGAGCGGCGCGAACAGAAAGATCGCGAGAAACGCGACCGCGACGCCGATCAGAATCCGCCGCGCCCATGGGGCGTCGGCGGTGACCGGAAGCGCCCTCTTGTGTGCGACGGCCGCCGCCGGCTGCAGGAGCGAGGCATCAGACATGACCATATCTCCGGCGGCTCCAGGCCTGAATCAGATTGATGGAAAGTAGCGCCAGAAAGGAGATCGCCAGCATGATGGCGGCGATCCCCGTTGCGCCGACGAAATCATATTGTTCGAGCTTTATGACGATCATCAACGGGGCAATTTCCGAGACATAGGCGATATTGCCGGCGATGAAGATGACGGATCCGTATTCACCAATGCCGCGCGCGAAGGCGAGCGCGAACCCTGTCAGCAGCGCCGGCGTCAGCGGCGGCAGCATCACGTTGAAAACCGTCTGGAGCCGCGTCGCGCCGAGCGTTGCGGACGCCTCCTCCAGTTCGATTTCGAGTTCGGCGAGAATCGGCTGCACCGTGCGCACGACGAAAGGCAGGCCGATAAAGACGAGCGCGACAAGAATGCCCCAGCGCGTATAGGCGATCTTGACGCCGAGTTTCTCCAGCCAGACGCCAAACCAGCCATTGGGCGCGTAAAGCGCGGCAAGCGAGATGCCGGCGACCGCCGTCGGTAAGGCGAATGGCAAATCCACGAAAGCGTCGATGAGACGCCGGAAAGGAAATTGATAGCGGGTCAGCACCCAGGCGACGACAAGACCAAAGACGAGATCGATGACAGCAGCAAAAAACGAAATGACGAAGGTCGTTTGCAGCGCGGCGTTGACGCGTGGCTCCATGGCGATATCGATCAGTCCGCCGAGACCCAGCGCCGATGCGCGCCAGATCAGCATCGCCAGCGGAAACAGGACGATCAGGCCGAGATAAAAGAGCGTGTAACCGAAAGTCAGGCCAAAGCCCGGGATAACGCTCGGCGCGACGAAGCGCCGAGCGTTACGGGCGGCAGTCGGGGAGTTCACTGCGCAGCCTTCCGGGATTGAATCTCATCGAATACGCCGCCGTCGGCGAAATGTTTCTTCTGCGCCGCAGCCCATCCGCCGAAGTCCTTGTCGATCGTCACGAAGCTGATCTTGTGAAATTTATTCAGGTCTTCCTTGGCTGCATTTTCCGGATGCGCCGGACGATAGAAGTTCTTCGCGATGATCGCCTGAGCGGGCGGCGAATAAAGATAGTCGAGGTAGGCTTCGGCGATTTGTCTATTTCCCTTGGCGTCGGCGTTGCCTTCCACCACGGCGACCGGGGGTTCCGCCAGAATCGATTGTGGCGGCGCGACGATCTCGAATTTATCGCCGCCGAATTCCTTTAGCGCGAGGAAAGCCTCGTTTTCCCATGCGATCAGAACGTCGCCGATCCCGCGTTGCGCGAAGGTGATTGTCGATCCGCGCGCACCCGTATCAAGCACCGGCGCGTTTCTGTAGATCGATTTGACGAATTCTTTTGTCTTTTCCTCGTCGCCTTTGAATTTTTTTTGCCCGAAAGCCCATGCTGCAAGATAATTCCAGCGCGCGCCGCCCGATGTTTTTGGATTGGGCGTGATAACAGCGACACCGGGTTTCGCAAGATCCTCCCAATCCTTGATCGCCTTCGGGTTGCCCTTGTGAACGAGGAAGACGATCGTCGAGGTATAGGGCGAGGAATTATTCGGACGCTTTTTCTGCCAGTCGGCGGGAATTTTCCCGCTTTTCGTTGCAATGGCGTCGATATCGGCCGCCAGCGCGAGCGTGACAACGTCCGCGTTCAAGCCTTCGATGACCGCTCGCGCCTGAGCGCCTGACCCGCCGTGGGAGGACTGAATCTGGATGTCTTCACCCGTCTTGGCCTTCCAGTCCGCAGCGAAAGCAGGATTGATGGCTTTGTAGAGCTCTCGCGTCGGGTCATACGAAACATTCAGGAAGGTTTCCCCCGCGCACGCCATAGTTGCACGGAGAACCAGCGCCACAACGATCATCCGGGCTGACATCGGAAAAATCATCTTATTCATTGACAAAAATCCTATCCTTACTTTGAGCCTATAAACTCTATAGGGAAGATAGGCTATATGCACAACAAGAATCTCAGGAGGGAATCCGGGCTCGAAAAAAATGAAAGACAGCCGCCGAGGCGTTTCAGCGAGATCGTCAGATTTCTGCCGAAACGACTTCCCTCGAACGCCTTATCGGGTTCTTCCGACCAGGGCCAGAGCGCGAGCCCTCGATTACACCTCTCTGCCGGCTGATCTGAACAAGTAGTTTCAACGGCCCGCGAGCATCGCAGTTTTTCAATCCAAGAACCTATCCAGATTTGAATGAGGTTCCCGGATCGGCCTTGTGTCGCGCCTGCGATTTTATGTCGGCATGGCAGACATTTCTCGGCGCGGTCCCCTTTTTGGTTCTGATGTCCGGAGCGGAGCGCCTCAGCGGCTTACCGCTGCCGAGACGGCAACGGGCGATCAGCCCTGTCGCGGCGGCGAACTCCCGGCGTGGGCGCGCACCCGTCCGTCGACGAAGACCACTCCCTCTCCGCATAAGATTGCGAAGCTCAGCTCGGCGAGGCCGGACGTCGGTCAGGACGCGAGACGCCCCCTCCCCACGCGACTGCTCACGGTCGCGGAAACCGCATCGTTTTTTCAGGTCAGTGAGAAGACGATCCGGAGACTGATTGACCGGGGCGAACTGCCCGTCGTCCGGCTCGGTCGTTCGGTCCGGATTGATCCGGAAGCAATTGAAAAGATGATGGTTCAGAGCGAGCAAGATAGGGAAAAATAGATATCGTGATTACACACATTAGTAAATCGCGTTGATTTATATGTTGCTGTAGTCACGATTTTGGCCCAGAGTCCACGTAAGT
>CAZJAY010000082.1:0-6390 GCA_964543915.1 uncultured Methylocystis sp.
GATGGTTGAACATTTCGAAAGGCGCCGAGACATGGCGCTCCATGTTCATGGCCATGAAGCCGGATAGTTGCAGAAAGCCGGGGTAGACCTGTCTGCCCATCGCGATGTTGGGGAAGGGAACAGTGTGGATACAATGGCGCCGGAACCAGTCGATGCCACGTTGCTCGGCCAGTTTGTTGACCGCCGTCGGGTTGACGCGGGTGTCGATCGGCCCGCCCATCAGGATCATGGATTCCGGCGCATCCGGATCGTTGGTCGCCTCAAGTTGGGCGATGGCTGAGATCAGCGGAACCGAGGCCTGGCAGACTCCCAGCGTATGCAGTGCGCGACCGTCAGAACCTTTCCCGAGGCGGCGCATCATCTCAACGAGGTAATCGATATAGTCGTCGAGATCGAAGGTCCCCTCCGTCAACGGAACATTTCGGGCGTCGCTCCAGTCTGTGATGTAGACTTCATAATAGGGAAGGAAGGCCTCGACCGTGCCGCGCAGCAGCGTCGCATAATGGCCTGACATGGGCGCAACGATCAGGAGCCTGGATTGGCGGGGCGCCGGGCCGGGGAATTCGCGCCGGAAATGCAGCAGGCCGCAAAATGGCTTTTGCCAGACGATTTCCTCGACGATCTCGATTTCCTGCCCGTCGACGACCGTTGTGTTGAGGCCAAAAATCGGCTTGCCGTAGCGACGGGTCATCCGTTCGAAAAGCTCGGCGCTCGCCGCGATGTTGCGGCCAAAAGAAGTGTGATGCAGCGGATTCATGGGGTTGCGGATCGAATGGACCACCGCCTCGGATACCGCCCGCGCGGGCGCGAGGGCGAGATGCATGAACTCGTAGAACTGATAGGATAGACGATCCATATCTCCGCTTCTCCCCGACTGCCCCGGTTCAGGGCAGCTCACGATGGTGCAATGCACAATCTCACGTAAAATATTCATTTCCCGAAAAAATGAAAGCCTTGTTCCGTGAGCGCCGCTGCGACGATGCCCATCCATAGCGCAAGGGCGGCGCGTCGATAAAGGGCCCGGGCGCGCCCGATGTCATGGATCGTCGCGTCCCGACGCCCGTCGCCGAGTGTCGCGCCTTCGTGCCACGTCGCACCGTAAGCGCGCGGGCCGCCGAGCGTAAGGCCCAGCGCGCCGGCCATCGCCGCCTCCGGCCAGCCGGCGTTGGGCGAAGCGTGGCGACGGGCGTCGCGCCAGGCGACCGCGAGCGCCGCGCGAGGCGCCGTGTCTGAGCCAAAGCAGGCCGCGAGCGCCAGAAGGACTGCGGAAAGTCGCGCCGGGACGAGGTTCAGCAGATCGTCAAAACGCGCCGCCGACGCCCCAAAGGCGAGGTAACGCTCTGATTTATGGCCGATCATGCTGTCGGCGGTATTGACGGCCTTGTATACGATCCCGCCCGGCAGGCCGAAAAAGGCAAGCGCCAGGGCAGGCGCGACGACGCCATCCGAAAAATTTTCGGCGAGACTCTCGATTGCGGCGCGGGCGACTCCGGCTTCGTCCAGCTGCGTGACATCGCGGCCGACAATTTTCGCGACCATCCGTCGTCCATCGTCGAGCGAGCGGGCCAGTCCCTGTTCGACATCCGCGACATGGGCGTCGAGGCTGCGCTGGGCGAGGAGGCTCGAAGCGGCGATGGCCGAGATGAGACCGCCCATCGGCAGCCGGCCCAGAGCCGCCGTCAGCGCGGCGCCGGCGACAATTGCGGCTGCAAGCAGGATCAGCAGGGCGAGGACGCCTCGCGCGCGCCGCCGGCCAAAACTGTCGCTGGCGACGTTGAGGCGCGCGTCGAGAGTGGCGATGAGCCGTCCGATCCATGTGACCGGATGGCCCACCCGCGCGAAGAGCGCGTCGGGATAGCCGACGAGCGCCTCGATCGCGAGCGAAAGCGCCGCGAGACCAAAGCTCACCGACCGAAGAGGCCCGTGATCGACGCCTTCGCGCGCGCGTTCTGGTTGATCGTGAACCCGGCGATTGCGGTACGGCCATGCGCCGCGTCGCCAAGTTTCTCGACGCCAAGCGCATAGACCGTGAAAATATAACGGTGCGGCGCGCCTGGCGGCGGGCAGGGGCCGCCATAGGATTTTTCGCCGAAATCATTCTCCAGCATTTGCGCGCCGGCGGGCAGCGCCTTGCCGGAGGCCGCGCCGGCGCCGCGCGGCAGGGAACGTGCGTCCGCCGGAATATCGACGACGAGCCAATGCCAGAATCCGGCGCCTCCGGTGGGCGCGTCCGGATCATGGGCGAGAACGGCGAAGCTCTTTGTGCCGGCCGGCGGATCGCTCCAGGCGAGCGCCGGCGAGAGATTTCCCCCGGTGCAGCCGAACGAATCATAGACATGCTTCATGTCGATGGTCGCGCCATCGGCGATATCCGGGCTGGAGAGCGTAAATCCCCCGGCGCCGTGAGCGTCGGCGGCGGCGAGGGCGGCGAAGGCGAGGAAGGGCGAAACGCTGCGCTTCATCGGTCGGACTCCGGTTGTTGAATAAGGCGTCTCTTCTAGCGGATTGACGCGCCTGTGTCCCCCGCCGCTGCTTCGCGCTAAACACGGTCGATGTCTGCGAAGTCCGATGCGTCCGAAAATCGACCGCTGCGCCGGGGCTGGACCACGGGCGCCTGCGCGACGGCCGCCGCCCGCGCCGCCTTCGAGGCGCTCGCCACGGGCGAAGCGCCGCCCGATCCGGTCGAGATCGCGCTGCCCTCCGGCCAGCGGGTCGCCTTTGCGCTCGCGGAATTCGGTCAGGAAAAAGATTGCGCGACGGCGGCCGTGATCAAGGACGCCGGCGACGATCCGGATGTGACCCATGGGGCGCTGGTGCGCGTCCGCGTGCGCCGCGCCGCGCCGGGCGCCGGCGTGATTTTCCGCGCGGGACCCGGCGTCGGCACCGTGACGCGTCCGGGGTTGCCCTTGCCGCCCGGCGAACCCGCGATCAATCCCGTCCCGCGCGCCATGATGCGCACAGCCATAGCCGAGGCGGCGACGAAGCTGGGCGTGGCGCCCGATGCGGAAATCGAAATCTCCATTCCGGGCGGGGAGGAGATGGCGAAGCAAACGCTCAACGGCCGGCTGGGCATTGTCGGCGGGCTTTCGATTCTCGGCACGACCGGGATTGTGACGCCTTTTTCCTGCGCCGCATGGATCGACAGTATCCATCGCGGCGTCGATGTCGCGCGCGCCATCGGTCTCGACCATATCGCCGCCACAACCGGCTCTACTTCCGAGGCTGCGGTGCAGCGGCTCTACGGGCTTCCGGAAACGGCGTTGATCGAAATGGGCGATTTCGTCGGCGGATTGATCAAATATCTGCGCAGCCATCCGGTCGCGCGCGTCACCATCGGCGGCGGCTTCGCCAAAATGACCAAACTGGCGGAGGGCCGGCTTGATCTCCATTCGGCGCGCTCCACGCTCGATCTTGCGGCGCTGGCGCAAACCGCGCGCGACACGGGCGCGGATGAAGCGCTCGTCGCGCGGATCGCCGCCGCCAACAGCGCGCTCGACGCCTTCGAGACAGCGCGCGCCGCTGGCCTTGATCTCGCCACGCCTGTTGCGCACGGGGCATGGCGCACGGCGGCGCGCGCGCTCAACGATCCCGCCGCAGAACTTGAGATTATCGTTTTCGATCGCACAGGCGGCCTGCTCGCGCGGGCGCCTTTCCGGAAAGCCGTCGTATGAGAGAGAACCCCAATCTCATTTTTATTCTGGGCGGCGCGCGCTCCGGCAAGAGCGCCTATGCCGAGCGACTCATTTCAGCGTATCCGGCGCCGTGGACCTATATCGCCACGGCGGAGGCTTTTGACGACGAGATGCGCGCAAGGATCGACCTCCATCGCGCACGTCGTGGCGACCACTGGCGCACGGTCGAGGCGCCTCATGATCTCCCCGACGCCATCCGCGTCGCGCCATTGGCGCCGCTGCTGGTTGATTGCCTGGGGCTGTGGCTCTCCAACCGGCTGATCGCGGAGGCCGACCTTGCCGCGGATCGCGCGCTGCTCGTCGCCGCCCTCGCCGCGCGCACCACGCCGACGGTCGTGGTTTCGCCGGAGGTCGGGCTGTCGATCGTCCCGGAGAATGCGCTTGCGCGCGCCTTTCGCGACGCCGCCGGCCTGTTGCATCAGGAAGTGGCGAAAATCGCCGCGCAAGTGGCGCTGGTGGTCGCAGCTTATCCGGTCAAGGTGAAATAAGCCGCCTGTCTCGTCGTGCGGCGGTTGCCGGCCTATTTGCTTTGCATGACGCATGCCCGGGCTTCTCCTGAATTATCGTCCGACACATTCTTCGACGAACCGCCATCGCAACCTTCGAGTGTGAGATGGGAGCCGACGCGCGCCGCAGGACTTGCGCGGCTCGACGCCTTTCTGCCACGCGCAGGGCGCGCCTATGCGCGCGATCGCAACATCGATTTCGGTCCGGCGGACCGACGGAATATTTCGGCGCTGTCGCCATGGATTCGTCGACGTCTCGTGACGGAAGAAGAAGTCGTCGCGGCGGTTGTCGCCCGCCACGGCTTTGTCGCAGCTTCCAAATTCATCGATGAAGTCTGCTGGCGCAGTTACTGGAAGGGCTGGCTTCAACTCCGTCCCGCGATCTATGCGCGCTACCTTGGAGATTGCGCAGCGCTCGATCGTCGCCTTTCTCTGGAGCCGGCGCTCGCGGAACGCGTCGCGTCGGCCTGCGCGGGCAATATCGGGATCGATTGTTTTGACGCATGGGCGCGTGAACTCGTCGAAACGGGATTTCTGCATAATCATGCACGCATGTGGTTTGCGTCGATCTGGATCTTTACCCTGAAACTGCCCTGGCAACTGGGCGCGCGTTTTTTCGCGCGTCATCTGCTCGATTACGATCCGGCGTCGAATCTGCTGTCCTGGCGCTGGGTCGGCGGGCTTCACAGCGTTGGCAAGCATTATCTTGCGCGCGCAGAGAATATTCGCGCGTTCACCAATGGTCGCTTTTTTCCGAAAGGTCAGCTCGACGAACGCGCGCCGCCGCTCGTCGAAGACGCGTCGCGGGCCCCATTGGGCCTCTTGCCCATGCCGGATTCGATCAGAGCCGATGCGATCGCACTGCTGTTAAACTCGGAAGATCTCCATCCGGAAAGCTGGCGCGTCACGCCGCCTGTCGTCGGCGTCGCGGCGTTTGCGCCCGCCGATGCCGACGAAACCGGCGCGCCGGCCCGTTTGTTTCGGGACGGATCCCTCGTTGATGGGTTGCAGCGCGCGCAAAGTCATTTTTCCGCGCCGAATGGCGGCGCGCTGGATGCGGTCGGCGTCGTCGCCTGGGCGCGTGCGCTTGGCGTGCGCGAGATCGTCACCGGCTTCGCGCCGATTGGCGAAACATGCGCCGCGCTTGATGGGATGGAACACGAACTCGCCGCCGCAGGCATTCGCCTGACGCGGCTGCGGCGGCAATGGGACGAGATCGCGTGGCCGCAAGCGACAGCCGGGTTTTTCCGGTTTCGGGAGGTGATTCCTGAACTGGTCGCTTTGACAGCGCGGTGATTGTCGCCGCGCGGTTCAACAGACCGCACGGCGTCGCCTGTTTGCGATTCAGCCCGCCGCCTTCAGCCCGCGTTCCAGATCGGCGAGAATATCGTCGATATGTTCGAGGCCGATGGAGAGCCGCACATAGCCCGGCGTGACGCCGCTCGCGAGCTGCGATTCCTCCGCAAGCTGCGAATGAGTCGTCGTCGCCGGATGGATCGCGAGGCTGCGCGCGTCGCCGATATTCGCGACATGATAGAACATCGTCAGCGCGTCGATGAAGCGCCGGCCCGCTTCGAGGCCGCCCGCAAGTTCGAAGCCGACGAGCGCGCCATAGCCGCCCTTGAGATAGGCGTCGGCGCGCCGGCGCATCTCGCCGTTCTGTTGCGACGGATAGATGACTTTCGTCACCTCGGTTCGTTGCGCAAGGAAGTCGGCGACCTTTTCCGCATTGGCGACATGCCGCTCCATGCGCAGCGTCACCGTCTCGATGCCCTGTAGCGTCAGGAAGGCGTTGAAGGGCGATACTGCAGCGCCGAGATCGCGTAGCAGCGTCGTGCGCGCCTTGATGGCGTAGGCGACGGGACCGATGGGTTTCACCGCCTCGACCCAGATCGCGCCATGATAGCTTGGATCGGGGGTCGTCAGCGCCGGTTGGCGTTGCGGGAATTTCTCCCAGTCAAAATTGCCGCCGTCGATGATTGCGCCGCCGATCGAGGTGCCATGGCCGCCTATATTTTTCGTCGTCGTGTAGACGACGATCGCCGCGCCATGATCGAGGGGGCGCGCAATGATCGGCGCGGCGGTGTTATCAACGATCAACGGAATCCCGTATTCCCGTCCGATTGCAGCGACTTCCGCAATCGGAAAGACGGTTAGCTTCGGTTTGGGCAAAGTCTCAGCGTTTTAGGCGC
>CAZJAY010000083.1:0-6363 GCA_964543915.1 uncultured Methylocystis sp.
GCTTGATCTGGGCTTTGGGATTGATCTGGTTGAAATTTGTGCGCCTGTGGTGGAGGTGCTGGAAGGCCAAGTCATGGACTTGGACCCAGTGGCTGCTGCCGCCCTAGCCAGTGCTGATGCCTTACATCGCCTGGCCGATCGCCTATCCGCCCGCTTAGGCGCTGGACGGGTGACGCGGATGGAGGCGGTGGCCCATTGGGTGCCCGAACAGGCCGTCCGCCCCGTGGCTGTTGCCGATAAACGCCCGCAGGTGAGCTGCTTCCCCGAAGCCTTGGCGGCGCGCCGCCCCGCTTTGCTGTTGGAGCGTGCCGAACCGATTGATGCCATTGCCGAGGTGCCAGATGGCCCCCCCCGCCTGTTTCGCTGGCGCGCTTTAGCTTTCAAAGTCGCGTGCGCCGAGGGGCCTGAGCGTATTGCCTGTGGCGAGGCTCATGACCGTGACTATTATCGCATTGAGACGATTGAGGGGCGTCGCTTCTGGCTTTATCGCCAAGGCCTGCCCGGCAAAGTCGATCATCCAAAATGGTATGTGCATGGGAGTGCAGCATGAAGCTTCTCTGCTTATTCCCGATAAAATTCAGGTGCGGCCATGCGCATCTTTGAGCCTTTGGCCACCACGAGTTTCTCCTTTCTAAAAGGGGCGAGCCAGCCCGATGAAATGGTATGGGCGGCCCATGGCCTTGGTCTGCAAGGCTTAGGCGTGGCTGATATCAATACAGTCGCTGGTGTGGTGCGTGCCCATGTAGCGGCCAAAGAAGCAGGCCTTAGACTGATTGTTGGGGCCCGCTTGATTGCTCTCGATGGATTTGAGACTGTCATCTATCCTAAAGACCGTAAGGCTTGGGGCCGGCTGACCCGCTGTTTGACGCGCGGCAACCGCCGCTCACGCAAGGGCACCTGCACCTTAGAGAAAGCCGACGTGCTGGAAGCTATGGATGGCGCCTGTGCCATCCTTGTGCCGCCGCCCATCCTCACACAAACTTGGTTAGAGCAAGCCCAAGCCCACTTGGCCGACGCGCCTTTAACCGCTGATCTTTATGTCGCGGCAACCCGGCCTTTCGATGGCACAGACTTTCAACGCCTCGCCCAATTGGTGGGGCTGGTTAAAGGTACACGCGGGCGCTTGATTGCCACCATGGATGCGCTGTTCCACAATCCAGAGCGGCGGCTTCTGGCCGATGTTCTGGCCTGTATCCGTACCAAAACCACATTGGAGGCAGCCGGTTATCTGCGCTTACAAAATAGCGAAAGATGCCTGAAAAATCCTGATGAAATTATTCGTCTCTTCAAAGGGTTTGAAGATTGTCTTCAGGCACAAAAGAAACTCTTTGATGCGATCACTTTCTCCCTTGATCAACTGGCTTATGAATATCCTGATGAAGTTGTAGCACAGGGGGAAACCCCGATGGATAGTTTAATGCGTTTGAGTGAGTTGGGCGCGCAAGATCGCTATCCTGATGGGGTGCCAGAGCGGGTGCGGGCGGCCTTGGATCATGAGTATGCGCTGATCAATGAGTTGAGCTATGCACCCTATTTTCTGACCGTTTATGACATTGTCGCTTTTGCGCGCAGCCGGGGCATTGTGTGCCAAGGCCGGGGCTCAGCGGCCAATTCTGTGGTGTGTTATTGCCTTGGCATCACCGCCGTTGACCCCATCCGTGTGGATCTTTTGTTTGAGCGCTTCATCTCAGCAGAACGGCGCGAACCCCCCGATATAGATGTGGACTTTGAGCATGAGCGCCGCGAAGAAGTAATCCAATATATCTATGACAAATTTGGCCGTCACCGGGCTGGCATTGCTGGGGTTGTGATTTCCTATCGCGGCCGCTCTTCCTTGCGGGAAGTTGGCAAAGTAATGGGGCTGAGCGGGGACACGCAAGAAGCTTTGGCCAAGTCTGTTTGGGGCTGGGGCCGGGGTGGGGTTGATCCCGCCCTGATTCACAAGATGACGGGTCTGGACATTACGACCCCAGTGATTGCGCAGACTATGATGCTGGCCCGCACGCTGCACGGATTTCCCCGCCATTTGTCCCAGCATGTCGGCGGCTTTGTCATTACGCGCGGCCCACTCGATGAAGTGGTACCCATTGGCAATGCGGCCATGCCAGACCGTACTTTTGTCGAGTGGGATAAGGATGATTTGGATGCCTTGGGCATTTTGAAGATTGATGTGCTGGCCTTGGGCATGTTGACCTGTGTCGCGCGCGCCTTTGAGTTTTTAGAGCATGATTATGGCGTCCGGCTTGGCCTTGCCGATATTCCCGCCGAAGACCCTGCCGTTTATGATATGATTTGTGCGGCGGACACGGTCGGCGTGTTTCAAATTGAAAGCCGGGCGCAAATGTCGATGCTGCCGCGTCTGAAACCGGAATGCTTCTACGATCACGTCATTGAGGTCGCGATCGTACGGCCCGGCCCCATACAGGGCGATATGGTGCATCCCTATCTGCGCCGCCGGACCGGCAAGGAGCCTGTCTCCTTTCCCTCGAAGGAGCTGGAAGCCGTGCTTGGACGAACCTATGGCGTGCCGCTGTTCCAGGAACAGGCCATGCGCATCGCCATCGTTCCGGCGGGCTTCACCCCGACGGAAGCGGATCAGTTACGACGCGCCATGGCGACGTTCAAACGCGCCGGCCTGATTGGCGACTTTCGCAACAGGATGATCGAAGGCCTGGCGCGCAGAGGCTCTGCGCGCGAGTTCGCCGAACGCTGTTTCGATCAGATCGAGGGTTTTGGCGGCTATGGCTTTCCCGAGAGTCACGCGGCGTCCTTCGCGCTTCTCGATTACGCCTCGGCCTGGCTGAAATGCCGCTATCAAGATGTTTTCTCCTGCGCCCTGCTCAACTCCCAGCCGATGGGCTTTTACGCGCCTGCGCAGATCGTGCGCGACGCGCGCGAACACGGGATCGACATACGGCCGGTCGATGTGAACGCCTCCGAATGGGAGGCGACGCTGGAGCCTCTCGACGCATCGACCGCGTCGGCGCGTCCCGTTCTGCATCCGCGACACGCGGACATGGCCGGCGATATTGTCAGCGACCGCGCGATCCGTCTTGGGTTCAGCCAGATCAAGGGGCTCCATGAGACGGAAATGCAGCGGCTCGTGGCACGGCGTGGCAAGGGTTATGACTCGCTGCGCGATGTCTGGTTGCGCGCCGAACTGCCCCCCTCCGCGCTGACGCGGCTGGCGGAGGCGGACGCGTTCGCCTCGCTCGGACTCTCGCGCCGGGATGCGCTCTGGGCGGCGGCTGGCCTCAATCGCGCCGGCGACAGGGATGATCTGCCGTTGCTGCGCGCGCTCACCTTCGCGCCGCTGGAGCCCGACGCAAATCTGCCGCCGATGCCGCCGGGCGAGGAAGTCGTCGAAGACTATCGTTTTCTTTCACTGTCCTTGAAAGGCCATCCGGTCGCCTTCCTGCGCAAGCGGCTTGAGACGATCGGTGCGCTGCCCTGCGTCGCGCTGACGGGAATGCCCGATGGCGATGGCCGATCCGTCACTGTTGCGGGGATCGTCCTCCTCCGTCAGCGGCCAGGCACGGCGAAAGGCGTCGTCTTCATGACCATCGAAGATGAGACAGGCGCGGCCAATATCATCGTCTGGCCGAAGCTTCTGGAGCGCCAGCGCGCCGAAGTGATCGGCGCCCGCTATGTCGCGGTGACAGGACATCTGCAAAAGCAGGGTGAGGTGATTCATGTAGTCGCCCGGCGCCTGACCGATCTTTCCGACGATCTGCGTTTGCTCGAAACCATGCGCGCGCCAAACGGCGCACATATGCCAAAAACGCGGGATTTTTATTGAGCCGGCGCTACCTTGCAAATCCGCGCCCGTCTCATAGAGTGCAGCCGATCGACGCCGGGACCGATGAAAACGCCTATGAAATCGACAAGCCGGATTTTGCCGCCGCTGGCGCTGCTCGCTACAATGCTCTGCGTTGACGTCGTCCACGCGCAGTTATACGACGCGGACGCGCTCGCATGGATCTCGACGCCGGATAGCCGTCGCATGAGCGCAGCGCGCGTGCGGGACATTACGCTCCTGCGGGCGGCGCGGGAAGCGGAGCGGCGCGGCTACACCCATTTCGAGATCATCGCCCCCGACGGCTATCCCTCGCGCGGCAGCGTCGCTGCGCGCCATGACATGCCACAGAACGTCTATGGCAACGCCTCGCAATCCATCTATCCCCCGGATCTCCGGGACGGACCGATCCGGCCGCGATCAACGATCCTCGTCCGATTCTGCAACGAAGCGCTCGGAGCCTGTCGTGGCCAACGCGCGCATCGGATCATGCTCAATCTGAGGCCGGATGGCGGCGGCGACTAGCCGCCGCCTCAAACCTTGCCCTTGTATTTGCTCCAGACCCAGGCCAGCGAGCCGTCGTCTTTTTGTTTGGCGCTCGCGGCCGAACCGGATTTGCCAAGCGGGTCGGGTGGCGTGAGCTTTGTCCGCAACTCGCCCGGATTCATCCGCGTCGGCGGGAGTTCGGGCCGCGTTCCCGTCGGCAGCGGACGCGCGGCCGGCGATGGCGACGCTGAACGGCCAGGTTCGGAGGCCGCGACAGGCGCCGACTGCGCCCCATGTTCCCCGCGCAACTTTCTGACGAGATAGAAGGCGAGAAGCGCGAATACCGCTCCCGCAAGGATGAAGGCGAACAAGTGTTTCTTCCGGAAGGTCTCGACGACCTCCTTCTCCGCAACCGGCGCGGATGGGGCGGCTCCGGAAGCGGCGGGCTCCGGCGCACGATCTCCGGACCCGACCGTCGTCACCGGCTCCGAGGGAGGTTCGGTAACGGCGCTCTCGCCGTCGATCTCCCTCGGGGGCTCATCAGTCGCTTCGTCCGTCGTCGGCGGGGCTTCTCCGACAACAACAGTCCGCCCCTCCTCCGACTCAGTGGTTTGCGCCGCCGGCGGCTCCGGCGCGGCGACGGCTTCAGACGATTCCGGCGCGACCGGCGCCGGCGCGCCTTCGCTCACGTCCGGCGGGGCGGCCGCAACGCCTGTTTCCGGCGCGGGGGCGGCGACTTCGGCGACGGGCTGCGGTGATCGCGGACGCGGCGCGGGAACCGGCGCCGGCGCTTCAGGCGGCAGTTCGGCAACGGGTTCGGCGACAGGCGCGGCGACTGTGGTCGCCGGTTTCTCGACTGGCGGCCTGCGTTCCGCCGGGGCCTCGATTTTCGCGCCGTACTTCTGGAAAATCGCAATCGACTCGAGTTGCGCCGACCGGATACAGGCGGCGTCGGCGCCGCAGTTCTGGCGCTTTTTGATCAAGGGCAGATTGATTTTATTCGCCTTTGATTTCCCGAGCTTATCACGCAGGAAGAGATAGCCATCGTTGGCGACGCGATCGAGCGCGATGAGGCCGGGAGTCGCGCAGATCACGCGTTCATCGGGGGATGAGACGCCTGCGCAGTTGAAACTCGGCTTCGGGCCTGCTTCCGCCGTGACAGCGCCCCAAGCCACGAAAAACGCCAGCATCAGGCAGCGCGACAGCGATCTCTTGTAAGCCATTTTTTCCCCCGGTTCCGCGCCGCCGCGCCTCAACCGCAAGACAATACATCGTCGGAGGGCGCATGAAAACGCAGCCTGCGCGTCATCTGACGCCCCGTCCACGGCAGGCCGCGCCATGCTATTCTGCACGGCGTTTCGTTCCGGTGAGGTAATGTCGTCAGTTTCTTCTTTCGCCTCCAGCCTTGCGTCGTCAAGCGTTGCGCGGGTCTCGCCGCTGGTGCGCAGGGTCATTGCGCCCAATCCGGGACCTTTCACCAACACGGGCACTTGCGCCTACATTGTGGGCAACGGCGATCTGGCAATCATCGATCCCGGCCCCGCCGACGCGCACCATATCGAAAGAATCCTTTCGGTCATTGGCGCTGAAAGGCTCCGCTATATCCTCGTCACCCACACGCATCGCGACCATTCTCCGGCCGCCGCCGCGCTGAAAGCGGCGACCGGCGCGACAATTATCGGCTGCGCGCCCTACGTCGCGCCCGCGACGATCGCGATCACTGGTCAAGGCCTCGACGCCGCGCATGATCGCGATTACGCGCCGGACGCAATCCTGTGTGATGGCGAAGCGGTGAAAATCGGCGGCGGCGCGCTTGAGGCGCTGGCGACGCCAGGACACACAGCCAATCATCTGTGTTTTGCGCTGGACGCCGAAAAGGCGGTTTTCACCGGCGACCATGTGATGCGCTGGTCGACAACGGTGGTGGCGCCGCCCGACGGCTCAATGCGTGATTACATGAATTCAATCGCACGCCAGCGCGCCCGCGATGACGTGGCGTTCTGGCCGGCGCATGGCGGGCCGATCCGCCATCCGCAGCGCTACCTGCGCGCGCTTGTCAATCATCGCCGCGCCCGTGAAGC
>CAZJAY010000084.1:0-6308 GCA_964543915.1 uncultured Methylocystis sp.
CAGGGCTCGACGATGGTCATGGGCATCGACAATCTCGCGATTGCGACGGGCAATCTGGGGCGTCGCGGCTTAGGCGTGAATCCGCTGCGCGGCCAGAACAATGTGCAGGGTTCCTGCGACATGGGATCTTTCCCCCATGAATTGCCGGGTTATCAGCACATTTCCGGCGAAAAGGCCCGCGCGGTATTCGAGGAAGACTGGGGCGTCAAGCTTGACCCGGAACCGGGTCTGCGCATCCCCAACATGTTCGACTCCGCGATCGAGGGTGTTTTCAAGGGGCTTTACGTTCAGGGCGAGGATATTCTCCAGTCCGATCCCGACACCCATCATGTGTCGGCGGCGCTTGAAAACATGGAATGCGTGATCGTGCAGGATCTGTTCCTGGTCGAGACGGCGCATTACGCCCATGTCTTCCTGCCGGGCTGCTCCTTCCTTGAGAAGGATGGCACCTTCACCAACGCGGAACGCCGCATACAGCGTATTCGCAAGGTGATGACCCCGAAGAACGGTTATGGCGACTGGGAGATCACCCAGCTTCTCGCCAATAAGCTGGGGATGAACTGGAGCTACACGAACCCGTCCGAGATCATGGACGAGATCGCGCGGCTCACGCCTTCCTTCGCCGGCGTGTCCTACGATAAGCTCGATCGTGACGGGTCAGTTCAGTGGCCATGCAATGAAGCGGCCCCGGACGGCATGCCGATTATGCATATCGACGGCTTTGCGCGCGGCAAGGGCAAGTTCGTCATCACTGAATATGTTCCGACCGACGAGAAGGTGGGGCCGCGTTTCCCGCTCTTGCTGACTACGGGGCGTATCCTGTCGCAATATAACGTTGGCGCGCAGACACGTCGCACCGAGAACAGCCGCTGGCATGAGGAGGACGTTCTCGAAATTCATCCGCATGACGCCGAAACGCGCGGCGTGCGTGACGGCGATTGGGTGAAGGTCCAGAGTCGCGCCGGCGAGACGACGCTGCGCGCCCAGGTCACGGAGCGGGTGGCGCCAGGCGTGGTCTATACCACCTTCCATCATCCGATGACCCAGGCGAATGTCGTCACGACAGATAACTCTGACTGGGCGACAAATTGTCCGGAATACAAGGTGACGGCCGTGCAGATTTCCACCAGCAACGGCCCGACCGAGTGGCAGGAGAAGTATCGCGAACTCTCCGAGTCGGCGCGGCGGATTTCCGGCGCGATCGACGCGGCGGAATGAACGACGTTCCGTCGCCGACATCACGGGTAGATTGCGTCGCGCGCCGTCACGAAAAGACGGCGCGCGCAACGCGTGTAATACCTGAGGAAACGCCCGTCGCTTTCACCTATGGGGGCTCGACCCACGCTGTCATGATGGCGACTCCGGCCGATCTTGAGGACTTCGCTTTCGGCTTCGCACTGACCGAGGGTCTGATCGACGAATTGCCGGAAGCTGATGAAGTTGAAATCGTCGCGTCGGAGGCGGGCGTCGAGGTGCGGACGTGGCTGGCGGGTGGGCGGCAAGAGGCCTACGCCGCGCGGCGTCGATCCATGGCGGGGCCAACCGGATGCGGGCTATGCGGGATTGAGAGCCTCGAAGCCGCCATGCGCGCGCTGCCGACGCTGGACAACCGGCTGACCATTCAGGCTGACGCTCTCGTCGAGACAATGGAGCGCCTGCCGGCGTTGCAGAAGTTCAATCAGGAAACCCGCGCGGTGCATGCCGCCGCCTTCTGGCAACCTGCCACGGGGAGCGTGATTGTGCGGGAGGATGTCGGGCGGCATAACGCGCTCGACAAACTCGCCGGCGCGTTGCTGCGGCAGGAGCTTCCGGCGTCCAAAGGCGTGATTCTGATGACAAGCCGCGTATCGGTCGAGCTTGTCCAGAAAGCCGCACGGATCGGCGCGCCGATCATCGCAGCGGTCTCGGCCCCGACCGCACTTGCGGTCCGGAGCGCGGAAAAATGCGGCATGACCCTCGTTGCCGTCGTGCGCGGTCGTGACTTTGAAATTTTCACCCATCCGGAACGCATACTCGAACAGGTCTCTTCCCATGTCGCATAATTCGACCGAGAAACTCGTCAAAATGGCCAACCAGATTGGCAGTTTCTTCGCCGCCCAACGTCAGCCGGAATCCATTTCCGGCATGGCGGATCATCTGATGAAATTCTGGGACCCGCGCATGCGTGCGGCGATCATCGAACATGTGGCGCATGGCGGCGATGGCCTGGAGCCGATCGCGCTTGAGGCCGTGAAGCGGCTGCCGCCCGTCGTCGTCGCCGACGCCTGAGGGCGCGGTTTTTTCGAACCCTTTCCGATTTCCCGCCCGCGAGCGTCATCATGCCGGAACCGGTCTGCCCCTGTCGTCTGACGTCGACGGATAAAATTGCACTGGACGACTGCTGCGGTCCGATCCTCGAGGGGATTAAAGCGGCCGCGACCGCCGAGGCCTTGATGCGCTCGCGCTACACAGCTTTCGCGGTCGGGAATATCGATTATCTCGAAACTTCGCTGGCGCCCGAAGCGCGTCATGATTTCGATCGCAAGGCCATCGCGCATTGGGCGAAACAGTCGCAATGGCTCGGACTCGACATTCTGTCGACTGAAGCAGGCGCGCCCGGCGATAAAACAGGCTATGTCGAATTCGTCGCGCATTTTATCAATGACGGCCAGCGTCTCGCACATCGCGAACGGTCGCTGTTTCGCTTCGATGAGGCCAAGGGCCGTTGGTATTTTGTTGAGGAGGCGAACCGCAAGAGCGCGCCTGTCGTGAAGGGCGCGCAGCCGGGACGCAATGATCCCTGCAATTGTGGATCCGGCAAAAAATACAAGAAATGCTGCGGCCTGGCTGCGTGACGGCAACACGCTACCTCATATTATTTAGACATGTATAATGTAATTAAGTTATCAATATAATTTTTACCGAATCTGAAAAAAGCCCTTTCGATTTCAGGTCGAAGGCGCCACTATAAGTTGTCCATTTCCGTCGAGGGCAACCTCAGATTGAAATTCGGATCAGTCCTTCGGATCAGGCGCAAGGCGCCTGCGGCATGACGCCATTTCCGTTGAACCGGCGCAACTCCGGTATGTCCCTTAAAAATCGCTCAAAACAAGGGATAGACACATCATGGCCAGCATTCTCAACAATCCGTCCGCCATTACTGCGCTTCAGTCGCTGCGCATGACCCAGTCGTCGCTGGCGACTGCGCAGAAGGAAGTCTCGACCGGTTACAAGATTGGCGACGCTTCCGACAACGCCTCGACCTGGTCGATCGCCGAGGCGATGAAATCCGACAAGGCGGCGCTCTCCACGATCAGCGACGCCCTCGCCGAAAGCTCCTCGATCCTCAATGTCGCGTCGGCAGCGGCGAAAAGCGCGATCTCGGTGATGAACGACATCAAGAGCGCGCTTGTCCAGGCGCAGCAGCCGGGCGCCGACTCGGCCAAGATCCTCACCAGTCTGCAGCAATATGGCAATCAGCTGAAGAGCATCGTCTCTTCGGCGACCTTCACCGGCATGAATGTTCTTGATGGCTCGGAAACCAGCCCCGTCAAATTCGTGGCGTCCTACAATAATGGCAGCGGCGCCGCCTCAACCGTCGGGACAATCGACCTTACGGTGACCGACCTCATCAATACCGGTGGCACAGGCGTTCTGGAGGATGCCCAGGCGACCGGCTCGACCGCAGCGACTGATTTTACGGCGCTCGTTTCCGGCGATCTCGCGTCAGCGACAATTGCGGATACATTGTCGAACGCCGATAAGGCGATCGCTGATCTGACAACCTACGCCTCCGTGATCGGCGCGACCCAGGCGCGGGTCAACAGTCAGAATGAGTTCATCAAGACAATGTCGGAAGCGCTGACATCCGGCATTTCCTCTCTGGTCGACGCGGATATGAACGAGGCGTCGACGCGGCTTCAGGCGCTCCAGACCCAGCAGCAGTTGGGCGTGCAGGCGCTCTCGATCGCCAATCAGAATGCGCAGATGATCCTGAAACTGTTCCAGTAAACGGGAAACCCTACGCCGGGCCGAAGGCGAACAGCCCGAGGTCCGGCGCAGCCGAAAAGGTTAACAGCTATTAACCTCTGTTAATAAAAGGTTTTCAGGCCGAGCGCCGTCTCGCGTGGCAACTTCCGCGCAAGCCAACGCAAACAGTGTGGGGTGAAGAAACCCCAAACTGTCGGCGCCTGAAATGGACCGTGTCGCGATCCTGATCGAAAACCTGAAAGCGCTCGGCCCGCGCAAGCTGGCCGCGCTCGGTTTGGCGTTCGTGCTCGTGGTGACGGTGATTGGCGTCTCCGCCTGGCTCCTTTCCCGTCCGGCTTTCGAAGTTCTTTACGCCGGCCTCGATCGGGAGGATGTCAGCCGGATCGGCGGCGTGCTCAAATCGACCGGCATTCCCTTCGACATCAACCCGGAAGGAAATGCTGTTTCCGTGCCCTATGGTCAGACAGCGCAGGCCCGTATGCTGCTCGCCGAGCGCGGGCTGCCCCAAAGCGCCAACGCCGGCTATGAGCTTTTCGACAAGGTCGGCGCGCTGGGCCTGACGTCCTTCATGCAGGAAATCACCCGCGTGCGGGCGCTCGAAGGCGAACTCGCACGCACGATCCAGCTCATCAGGGGCGTGAAGGCCGCCCGGGTTCACATTGTCATGCCTGACGAAGGCTCGTTTCGCCGTGCGAAACAGCAGCCTTCCGCCTCCGTAACCATTCGAACCGAAAGCCCGGACGACTCCGCTGCGGCGCAGGCCATACGCCACCTCGTCGCCTCATCCCTTCCTGGCATGACGGTCGATCAGGTAACGGTGCTGAATACCGACGGAACGATCCTCTCCGCGTCGGACGGCGAGCCCGCCGACGCGGCTCCGGTCAAGACCCTGACTCTTGAAAAAAACATCGCCCGTGACATTCAGGACAATATTCGCCGCACACTCACGCCCTATCTCCGACTATCGAATTTTCAGGTCAGCGTGCGCGCACGTGTGAACACGGACCGAAAGCAAATGAACGAAACGATTTTCGATCCCGAGTCGAAAGTCGAACGCTCGGTACGCACCGTAAAGGAAAACTCCCAATCACAGAATAATGGCTCAGCCACCTCGACAACAGTCGAACGGAACATCCCACCGGGCGGGGCAAACAATAACGACAACCGCCAGTCGATGGATGAAAACAAAAAGACCGAGGAACTGACCAATTTTGAATTATCGTCGAAAACAATTTCGACCGTCAGCGGCGGCTATAATGTCGAAAATTTATCGGTCGCCGTACTCATAAATAAAAATGCATTTTCCGAAGCAAATAAACCGCCGCCGCGTCCGGAAGAAGTCGAACGACAGATACGCGAAATCGAAGCGCTCGTTTCATCCGCCGCCGGCCTGAAAAAAGATCGAGGCGACGTGCTGAAGATCACCGCTGTTGATTTCATGTTCAACGACGCCGAAATGAGCCCTGTCGATGGCCCTGGCTTCCTTTCGTTGCTCGGCAGCCACCTCGGCGCGATCCTCAACGCGTTGACAGTGCTCGGCGTTACGGCACTCATTGTCATCTTCGGGCTCATGCCGGCGCGGCGGGCTCTCCTTGCCGATGGCTCAACGGAGCGTCGTGATCCACCTCCGCTTCTCGCCGCGAATGCAGACGCCGCGCAGGCCGGAAACCCGCCATCAGCTTTGCCCCCCGCCGATGGACTTTCCGCCATACCGGCCCCGGTCTCCGACCCGCTACAAAGGCAAAATCTCAGCGAGCGGGAGAAATTACGTCAGAAAGTCGAGGAGTTGATCCGGGTCGATGACGCGCAGGCGGCTGCGGCGATACTCAGGCAATGGATGCGCACATGAAACAGGCTGTAAAAATCCTGCATGCTTCCGCCTATCTCACGCGTTTCGATCCGCCGCCTCCGGCCAATGACGCCCCGAAAATCATCGAGCCGACGCCGCCAGCTGAATTTGATGATCCACAGGCGGCGCCCTCAGCCCAAATACCGAGTGATAACCATACGGCCTCCGCGATTGATGCGGATGCATTATCCGCGCAATTCGCAGCACGTCTCGAAATGCTGCTCGCGGACGAAAAAGCCCGCGCCGCCGCTGAACTCGAACAGGCGCGTGCGAATTGGATGACAATGGAAAATGCGCGCCTCGCTGTGCAAATCAACGCCGCGATAACGCGCGGTTTCACCGAAATACGCGATGACATCGCCCACACCCTACGGCCATTGATCGCGGACGCTGTGAAGTCGGAAACGTTGCAGGGATTTATCGACGCAATACTGACCTGCCTCCCCGGCGAACCGGTTGCAACGATGGAAATAAGGGGACCAGCTGATCT
>CAZJAY010000085.1:0-6259 GCA_964543915.1 uncultured Methylocystis sp.
CGGGAGCTGGTGACAGAGTGGAATGATATCGCTGGTTTTTTTCGCAGACATAAATCACTCGACGCGCGCCACGCCGAAAACGTCGCCTTTCTTCGCCTGACCATCCCGCGCGATCGCCAGCGTCCCGGGCGCCATAACGACGCGCCCGCGCGCCCGCGCGATCCGCGTCGTTTCCGCCTTGGCCGACACATCGACCATGTGCGCTTCGCCGGAAGCGCGGATATGGGATAATTCGCTCATAAACTTCCTTTTGCGCTTTCGTTTGCGTGCGCGCAAGACAGACATATTGGAGTAGTAAGGACCAGGAACCGGCCAAAAGCGGCCGTTTTGGGGGCATAGCGCATGATTGATCGACTTTTCGACTATCCGGCGCTGGTCGTCAGCGTCGCATTCGGTTTGTTCTTCGCCCTTTTCGCCGCTTTGCTGATCGTAGCGCTGAAGCCATTGATACGCGCACGCGCAGACCGCGAAAATAACATCAATGGGCTGGTCGAGATAACGCTCAATGGATTTTCCGCGCTCTACGGCATTCTGCTCGGATTGCTCGCGGTTGGCGCCTATGAAAATCTGAACAATATGGGCGATGTCGTTTCGAAAGAGGCTTCCGCAATCTCGGTTTTATATCGTGATTTTCGGGGGTATCCCGAATCTGTACGCCCAAAACTTGAGCAAGGGCTGAGGGCCTATGCGCGTCACGTCGTCGAAAAAAGCTTTGTCCAGCAGGCTAACCGACAGCGTCCGACCGGCGAAAGCGATTTGATCGACGCTGTGTTCGATACGCTGTTTTCCTTCTAACAGTAGAGCAAGGCTCAGGAAATTCTTCATGCCGAAACGATTGCGCAATTTAACACGCTGATGGAGGCCCGTCGTACGCGTTTGACCAATCTATCGGCAGGCATTCCCGCAATTCTCTGGTGGATTGTCGCCCTTGGCGCCGCGATCAATCTCGTTCTGATCGGTCTGCTCGATTTTACGCTTGCGCCACATCTCGCCTTTGGATGCTTGCTTGCCTTTTTTATTGGCGCGATGATTTTTGTCATCGCGTCGATGGATAATCCGTTCTCTGGCGCAGATCGGATAAGACCCGACGCCATTCAGCTCGTGATCGAGGGCCCGTCGATGCAGCGTTAAAATTAACGCTGCCAGCATGTTTCGACGAACGTGAAACAGATTTAACCGGCAACGCCTTGAAAAAACGCGGCGCGTCCTGCTAATACTGAAGCTCAAGCGCCTCTTCGGCGCCAGACAGAGAGGCGAGGTAAAAATGCGTAAAAGTTTACTTGTTTCGGCGTGCGCAATGATGGCTTACGCTGCGTTCGGGCTGAGCGACATCGCCGCTCAAGCCAGTTCTCACCACGGCAAACGCTCGCATGGATGTTTTGTGACGACATCGCGACAGGCCCATGCGCGCGGCGTTCGTCACTGGGTTAATCCCTGCCCGCACACCGAGCGCAAGCATATGAACCCCTATCATCGGGGTTTCCACAAATTGCATCCCGGGCATTGACCAGCCGTTCGGGCGATCAGCGAGATACTGCAAAAAGCCTTCGCATGATCCACGCTTCCTCCGGGTAGCGTGGATCTTTTTTGTTTCACGACGTTGATCGCGCAGCGATCAACCTTGGAGGTATTCTCCGGCGAGAGAGGCGCTTTGGTCTCATGCTATTTCGTTTCAATGGTAACTTGAGACTGACGAGCGGCGACCAGATTTTTCCGAAGAAGGCGCGAAGATGCGCTGTCGCGGAGAGACTGGAAAATGTCAGAAAAAAAGCATGCAAAACATATTCGGAAGCTGCTCGTTATCGGCTTGTGTCTCGCTAATTTACCGACGTCCGTCGCACGGGCAGGCGCTGAAATTTCTTCGGGCCGCCAACAACTGGCCTTCCTTCATGAAGAACATCATGGCCGGGTCCACGCCCGCACGGGCGCTCATCATCATGGCCATCGCCCGGGTTGTTTTGTAACGACGACGCCGCAAAATCATGCGCGCGGGATACGCCATTGGGTCAGTCCGTGTCCGCATCGCGAGCGGCGGCACATGAACCCCTATCACGCACCCTATCACCGGCTACATGAGCATGGTCATCATAATGGACATAAGCGATAGGCGGCGTAACCGGTAAGGAGGCGCGTTCGTTGCGAGCCGACTGGTTTCATTGTCTGCGCCCGGCCTGATCGCGCGGAGGGATCAGTAGGGCGGCCAGAACGCGTCGCCGAGATTGTTGTGGAGCCCGTAATTGCGAAATCCCCGTGATGACGCCGGCCCCTCAAATCCCATATTGACGCCGTCGCCATAGACCGCCCAGCCGCCGCCGGTTGTTCGCGGCGGCGGGATATTCGGGCCGAGATCGTTGCCGAAAGCGTCCCGATAGATCTTGCGACGGGTTCCCGACGCCTGCGCCTCCGTGGCGGCGTCGTGAATGACGCCGAGGGTCGCACAAAGCACAAGAATTTGAGCGAGCCGGCTGGTTCGCGCCCGCCTCGTGTCGGAGGGTCGATTGCGCGCCATGCTGTCCAGCCTTCAGTCTGCGGCCACATGCCTGGTCGGCGCCTGGCCGACGAGGAGTTTGCGCGTCGCGGCCTCAACATTCTCTTCGCGCATCAGGCTCTCGCCGACAAGAAACGAGAAGATGTGCGCCTTTTCAAGACGCAGGCAGTCATCATGTGAGAAGATGCCGCTTTCCGAGACAACGATCCGGTTGCGCGGCACACGCTCTGCAAGACGCTCGCTGACTTCCAGCGAAACGCTGAAGTCGTGCAGATTGCGATTATTGATGCCGATCAGGCGCGTTTCCAGCGCCAGCGCGCGATCCAGCTCCCGTTCGTCATGCACTTCGACGAGGACGTCCATCTGAAGGTCGTGCGCAGCCGTATTGAGCGCGCGCGCCTCTTCGTCGTTGACGGCAGCCATGATGATCAGAATGCAGTCCGCGCCATAGGCCCGGGCCTCGTAGACCTGGTAGGGATCGAAGAGGAAGTCCTTGCGCAGCGCGGGCAGATTCGTCGCGCGACGGCCGGCTTCGAGATATTCGAGCTTACCTTGAAACGAGGGGCCATCGGTCAGCACCGAGAGGCAGGCCGCGCCGCCCGCTTCATAGGCCCTGGCGAGCGCTGGCGGGTCGAAATCAGCGCGGATCACGCCTTTCGAGGGGCTTGCCTTTTTCACCTCGGCGATCAGCGCGATCCGCCGTTCGGCGAGCTTGCGCTCAAAGGCGTGAACGAAACCGCGCGGCGGATCGTGGTCTCGCACATTCCGCGCGAGGGTCGCGAGGGGCATACGCACCTTCGCTTCGGCGATTTCAGTGCGTTTATAGGCTTCGATGTGATCGAGGATATCGGTCATTTTTTCAGTCCGGGGGACGAGTCGTCCGGGGTCCGTTTCCATGCGACATTATTACCCGATCGACGACTGTCCGCCTATCCCGCAAAACGCCACGCGTTTCGTTATCCGTCGCGGTTCGATGCGGCGATGAGCGCGTCGAGGGTTTCCTTCGCAGCGCCGCTATCCAGCGCGTGCTGCGCGAGATGCGCGCCCTCGCGAAGATCGGCGACCCGCCTGGCGACGACGAGCGCGATGGCGGCGTTCAGCACGGCAATATCGCGATAGGCGTTTTTAGCGCCGCTCAGGACAGCGCGTAGCGCCGCCGCATTATATTGCGGGTCGCCGCCGACGAGGGCTTCGGGCGTCGCGCGGGGGAGGCCCACATCCTCCGGCGCGATATCAAATGTCCGGATGTCGCCATTCTCCAGCGCCGCAACATGGGTGATCGTCGTCGTGGTCGCTTCGTCGAGCCCGTCCGCGCCATGCAGCAGCCAGACGCGTTCCGCGCCAAGGCTGCGTAGCGCGCGGGCCAGCGGTTCGAGCCAGTCCCGGGAATAGACGCCGATCGCCTGACGCACGACGCCCGCCGGATTGGACAGGGGGCCGAGAAGGTTAAAAATCGTGCGGACGCCAAGTTCAGCGCGCACCGGCGCGGCGTGACGCAGGGCAGGGTGATGGGTCGGGCCCGCCATGAAACAGAGCCCCGCGTCGCGCAGGCATGCTGTCGCCGCCGCCGGCTCGACGCCGACCCTCACGCCGAGGGCCCCAAGCACGTCGGAAGCGCCGGAGCGGGAGGAGGCGGCCTTGCCGCCATGTTTCGCGACCGGCGCGCCGCAGGCTGCGGCGATGATCGCCGCGAGCGTGGAAATATTATAGGTGCCGGCTCCGTCGCCCCCTGTGCCGACAATGTCGACTGCGTCGTGCGGGGCCTCGACCGGGCGCATTGCGGCGCGCATCGCCTGCGTCGCGCCGATGATCTCGTCGACCGTCTCGCCCCGCATCCGGAGCCCCATGAGAAAGGCGCCAAGCTGGGCCGGGGTGGCGCGCCCTTCAAGGATCAGCGAAAAGGCGGCCTGCGCTTCCGGGGTCGACAGCGGCGCGCCGCGCGCCACGGCGCCGACATAGGGGCGGAAATCATCCATCGCGGCGCCGTCTCACGCGACCCGCGCGCGCCGATGGTCAGCGTTCCATTCATCCGCCAGATCGAGAAAATTGCGCAGGATTTTATGTCCGTGCTGGGAGGTGATGCTCTCGGGATGGAATTGCACGCCGTGGACGGGCAGCGTTGCGTGGGAAAGCGCCATGATCAGCCCATCAGGCGTTTCCGCTGTAATCCTTAGACAACCCGGCAATGTTTCCCGGCGGACCACGAGGGAGTGATAGCGCGTCGCCTGAAACGGCCCCTCGATGCCCCGGAAAACCGTTTCGCCGCCATGATGGATCGTCGCCATCTTGCCATGGATCGGCAGCGGCGCGCGCACGACTTCGCCGCCGAAGACCGCGCCGATCGACTGATGTCCGAGACAGACCCCGAAAATCGGGATGGTTTCAGCGGCGGCCCGGATCAGATCCATGCAGACGCCAGCTTCATTGGGGGTGCAGGGGCCGGGCGACAGGACAATCGCGTCAGGCGCGGCGGCGAAGACCTCTGCGACGCTCACCTCATCGTTACGATGGACGGTTACATTCGCCCCCAATTGTCCGAAGTAATGGACAAGGTTGAAGGTGAAGCTGTCGTAATTATCGATCAGCGTGACGTTGGACATAGGCTGCGTTTCTCGCTGGTCGCGCCGTCTCCGGCGCGCGACGTTTCAAGTCCCCTAAACCCGGCGGCGCGCTCACGCAACCGAAGAGCGGCTTCCGTCGCGCCGGGAAAAGCGCCAATCCGGCCGCTGGTCGCGGATCATCATGATTTCGGCGAGAGACTGGCGGGTGAGAAGCCCGACGAGCCGCCCGTCCGCGTCGACGACGCCGACGGTTTCGCCGCCGTTCAGATGGGAAAGCGCCGCGCCAACGGTCGCCGTGTCAACGATCGTGGGGGTTCCCTTGCGGGCGAAGGCGGCGACTGGCGCCCCCGGCTCCGCACCGCCGAGCGCGCCGATGATCTCATTTCGCGAAAGCATCCCCGCCAGTCTGCCGGCATGGTCGAGGATCGGGAAATCATCCTGCGAAGTGGCGAGCAGCGTGTCGACCGCCTCGCGCACCGTGGCGTCGCGCGCAAGGGTCGCGATCCGGGTTTCCATGGCGTCTGTGGCGGGAAGATCGCGGGCCGCTTCCGACATGCTTGTCATTTGCGCTTCGCCCGCCGCCGCCATGTAGACGAAAATGGCGATGAACACCAGCATCGGATGTCCGAAAAGGCCAATAAAGCCAAGGATAAAGGCGAAAAGCTGGCCAATCGAGGCCGCGATCCGCGTCGCCTTATCCTGTCCGAGCCACATAGCCAGCGCCGCGCGCAGAACCCGGCCGCCATCCATCGGAAAGGCCGGTATCAGATTGAAGACGGCAAGAAAGATATTCGTAACCGCGAGGCGTCCGGCAAGGCTTTCGGCAGGATCGTCGATATGCAGGGCGCCGGCGAGATCGAACGCGCCGACGGCGATGATCAGCGCTGCGGCGATGACGATATTCACCATCGGTCCCGCCAGCGCGATGAGCAGTTCCTGCCAGGGCTTGTCCGGCATCCGGTTCATATCTGCGACGCCGCCAATCGGCAGGAGCGTGACTTCTGGCGAAATAATGCCGAAACGCCGCGCGGTGAGGATATGCCCGAATTCGTGCAACACCACGCAAGCGAAAATGGCGGAGATGAACAGAACGCTTTCCGTCGCGGCCGCCGGCCCGCCGCGTCGCCACGCCGTAAAGCCGATCCACGCGAGAAAAAGAAGAAGCGTCAGGTGGATGCGGACCGAAGTCCCTCTGAAGCTTCCGATCGTA
>CAZJAY010000086.1:0-6219 GCA_964543915.1 uncultured Methylocystis sp.
CAGCGCCCAAGTGGGCCGCGTTGTCGAAAGCCTGGTCGCCGGGGGCGCAGTCGGCGGCGGGCAGACGTCGTGGGGGCCAACCGGTTGTGTTTTCGTCGAAAGCGAAAAAGCGGCGCAGACGCTCGTCGATCGTTTGGTCAACGCGGCCCGGACGGACGATGTGCGGCTCTCGATCCATCGTGGCCTGAATCATGGCGCCCGCATCGACGCCGCCTACGCCCGCGTCGCGTGACGCCGGCATGATCCTCGTCGATACGGCGGACCCGCGCGCAATCGATCGGGCGCTCGCCTTCCCTGCGATAAGCGGCTTCACGACAAATCCCACGCTGATCGCCCGCGCGGCGGGCGTTACGGCGCTGTCTCTCGCCGATTACGTCGCGGCCGGCGCCGACCTCTGTCGCTTCGCGGCGGCCCGCGCGGGCGTGCGTCATGTGATGATCCAGGCGGTTGGCGAACCGCATCGGGCACTGGACCAGGCGCGGGCCTGGCGCGACGCGCTGACACCGGCGACCCATGCGCGTCTGTGGGTCAAACTGCCGCCCATGCCGGGTCATGTGGCGCTCTGCGGGGATCTGGCGCGCCTCGGTTGCGCAAGTCTTGTCACGGCGGTTTTCACCGCCGCCCAGGCCGAGGTCGCGTTGGGCGCTGGCGCTGATGGCGTCGCGATCTATTTCGGCCGGCTGACGCGCGATACGGCGGATGGCGAGGCTGTCGTGGCGAGGATCGCGCATTGCGTTCGGCGCGCAGAGAAAATGCTGCTGCTCGCAAGTCTCGCCAACGCAGCGCTGATTGAAAACGCGCTGGCCTACAGCGCCGATATGACGCTCCCGCCGGACATGCTGGATTCGCTTCTGGCGGCGCCAGGATCGACCCGGGCGAGGAGCGAATTCGACGCGGCCGTACGCCTGCCCTGACGCCGGATCGTCCGCGCGCGTTACCGCGCGGCCAGTCCGCGAAACGGCTGGAAACGGAAGCGAACCGAGTGCGCGCCCTCCGGTATCGCGACGGCGCGAAACATCACATTGGCGCGTAGAACGGGCGTCTCGACGCCGTCGACCGACGCGTGCCACCAGGGCTGCCAGACGTCGTTGAGGACGAGCCAGCCGCCGCCCGGCGGCGCGGAGGTCTCGATGTCGATCGAGTCATTGGCGTAGGCGAGAATGCGCGCGCGAGCCGCATCGGGCGGAAGCCCCCTGTGCGTGTGGCAAAGCGGCGGCTCTTCCAGAAGAACCGTCTCGCGATAATCCGCCTCCGGCCATGCGCCGCTCTCGATCATGCGCGCAAAATCCACCTGCATGGCGCAGGTCACGACCTGCGCGCGCGGGAACGCGCCGGGATTTTCATAAACATAGGCTTTTCCGATCCGACCGATCGCCGTGAAGTCGCCGGGCCTGTAATTCCGATCGATTTCCTCGACCGGAACACCGGTCACAAGATACCGAAGGCCAAGCATGTCCGAGAGCGGCGAGCGATATTTCGGATAAAGCCGTGAAAAAATGCGCTGCTCGGGCAAAGCGAGATGGTCGCCGGCGCCGGTCGCATCTTCGAGAACCTTCAGCCGCACAGGGTTGTAACCGAGATCGTGATCAAGGCCATGCACCAGCGTCGCGTTAGGCCAATGGAAATCGATGGCGGCGAGTTCGACCCGGTCACGCCGGTCAGGCGCGGCGTTTTCTTTGAGACGCGCACGCAAGAAGGCGATGACCGGCTCTTTCGTATCAACGCGCAGCACGTCGAACTGATCCGGCGGCAGAGCGGTCGACTCATTCGGGCCATTGTTGACGGCGAGATCGACGCCGACGAAGAGCGCGACGGCCGCGACAAGCTGGACGCCGCGCAACCGACCGTCTCGCGCAGCCCACACCAGCGCCATGGCGCCCGCGACAAAAACAGCGCTGACCGCCATTGGCGCCAACGCCTGGGTCAGGCGTCCCCGCTCCACGGCCACGACGGCCGCGACGCCGAACAAGGTCAGCAGGACGCCCGCGAGGACCTTCATGCGCGGTCGAATCTCGCCGCGCTCGATCAGGGTCAGCCCGTAGCCGGCGAGGACCGCGAGCATCGCGCAGAACAGAAAGGTGGCGTCGGCGGGACGACGCCAGAGATCGACCCCCGGAATGTGATAGAGGGCTGCGAAAGCCGGCGTGTATCGGCCCAGCGCGTAAAGCGCGAACAGGATCGCCGCGCCGATGAAAAAGCGGCTGTGCGGCGCCGTCGGAAAGCGCCGGCCGAAAGCCGCCAGCGTCGCGACCAGCGCGAGCGCGCCGACGTAAATGTCGGTCATGTTGCGGGCGAGAAAAATATCCTTCGTGCCAAAGGCGATCGACGGCGGCCCCCAGAAAGCGGCGAGCGGGCCGTCCGTGCCGAATAGATTGGCGCTGACGAGCGTCAGAAAGGCGGCCGGCGGCAATGATCCCTTGTGGGCGCCGTCGAGATCGATCGCGGGTCGATTGGAGTTTCGCGCGAGGTCGAGGGTGAAGGCGAGCGGCGCGGCAATGATCAGCGTTCCGACGAGCGCGCCGGCGGCCAGCGGCGCAACGGCGCCGGTCCATGGCCGCCCGTCGGTCGCGACGCGAAAGAGCGCATAGGCGGCAAGAAACAAAACGCCGAGAAATGCGACCTGGTCGCGTCCGAGAACCAGAAAAGCGGCGACCGCGCCGGCCGCCGCGCCCCAGGCGACCGAACGCCGATCGAGCGCGCGCTCCAGCAGCCAAAGCGACGGCGGCAACCAGGCGAGGCTCATGATCTGGCCGGTGTGCTGGATGCGCCACGCGGCGGAACCGCCAAAGGCGAAGGCGAGCGCCGCCAGCAGCGCGCCGGCGGCGCTCCAGCCAAGGTCGCGGAACCACGCGATGAGGGCGAGCCCGCCCATGCCCAGCATCGCGAAAATGATGGCGTCCTCAAGCGCGAAGGACGGCTCGGGCGTCAAGGCGGCGGCAAGGAGGAAGAAAGGCGCGAAAATCAGCGACTGCGGATCGGCGATTTGCGGCAGGCCCGCAAAGACATTCGGCGTCCAGAAGGGCGATTGCCCCGTGTGCAGCGCATGGGCGAGAAAGGCGAATTGCGGGAAGAAATGCGCCTTGGAGTCCCACGGGATCGTATAACGACCGGAGATCCATGGAGCCGCGAGCGCAAGAGCGCAAAGCGCGAAAAGTCCGGCGGCCAGCGCGAAAGGCTCGTCGCGCCCGGCCGCAGGATTATCTCCGGAGCGGAACCGTTCCTGAGGCGGTGCGCGATTGCTGGACATGGCGCGTTTTTTAGCTGTTTCACGCGCGAGCGCAATGTTTACTGTCCGGAAGGGCGCCCCGGCGGCGGCCCGCGCGCTATCTAACGGGTGATGTGGCAGGAAAATCAGGATCGCGCAGAGTCGACGCGGCATTCCGGAAACGCGCAGTTGCGCGTTACGGGCATTGCGAAGGCCTACCCGTCGCCGCAGGGGCCCGTGCCGGTTTTGCGCGGCGTCAGCCTTGCGCTGGACCCGGGCGAAACGGTCGCGCTGATGGGCGAGTCGGGCAGCGGCAAGAGCACGCTGCTTCATCTCATCGGCGCGCTGGATCACGCCGATGCTGGCGAAATCGAGATTGACGGCGCGGCAAACGCCCGTCTGGACGAGACGGGACGCGCCGCCTTTCGCCGCGAGCGGCTCGGCTTCGTTTTCCAGCAGTTCAACCTCATCCCCAGCCTGACGGTGGGGGAAAATCTCGCCTTTCAGGCGCGCCTCGCCAACCGTCTCGATCCCGCATGGCTTGCGCAGCTCACATCGCGCCTCGGTCTCGACAGTCTCGCCGGACGCTATCCGGAAGCCCTCTCCGGCGGCCAGCAGCAGCGTGTCGCTATCGGCCGGGCGCTCGCCGTGCGACCCCGCCTTCTGCTCGCCGACGAGCCAACCGGAAACCTCGATGAAGAGACCGGCGACGCCGCGCTGGCGCTGACGCTCGAACTCGTCGCCGAAACCGGCTGCGCTTTCCTGATGGCGACCCACAGCGCCCGTCTGGCGGGTCGACTGCAGCGGCGGATCGTCCTCGAGGCCGGCGCGCTGGGCCCGGCATGAGGACAGTCTTCTGGACGCTCGTCGCTCTGCTCGGCCACTGGCGGCGACATCCCGGCGGTCTGGCGACGCTGCTCGCGGGTCTCGCCATCGCGACGGCGTTATGGAGCGGCGTTCAGGCGCGCAATACGCAGGCGCGTCGCAGCTACGACAGCGCCGCCGCGATTATTTCCGATGGCGGCGCGATCAGCCAGGTCCCGGCGCGCGGGGGTCTGCTCGCGCAGTCGCTTTTCCCGGACTTGCGGCGCGCGGGCGTGAAAGTTTCGCCGGTTATCGAAGGGACGGTCCGGATCGGCGACCACAGCGTCCGGTTGATCGGCATTGAACCGCTGACGCTGCCGCACGGCGGAACGCTGGCGTCCCTCGCCGACACCCGGACCGCCATGGACGCGATCTCGGGCGAGGGGCGCGCCTTTGCGTCGCGCGAAACGATGGAAACGCTCGGAATGACCAGCGGCGCGCGCCCAAAGACCGCCCGCGGACGCATCCTGCCGCCCCTCGACGAATTGGCGGGCGCGCCGCCGGGAACGATCGTCATGGATATCGGAGCGGCGCAGAAGGCGCTGGAGCGGCCGGCGCGCCTCTCGCGCCTCCTTCTCGCAACGGCGCCCGACGCGGCGCTCGCGTCGCGTTTCGCCGCCCGGGGCCTGAGAGTCGTCGCGCCCGAGGAGGACAATGATCTCGCGCGGCTGACAGACAGTTTTCACCTCAATCTGACCGCCTTCGGACTGCTCGCCTTTCTGGTCGGATTCTTCATCGTCAACGCCGCTTTCGGCCTCGCCTTCGAGCAGCGGCTGCCGATGCTCCGGACACTGCGGGCGCTGGGCGTGTCCGCGCGCGCGCTGATCGCCGCCCTGCTTGCTGAACTCGTGCTGTTTACGCTTCTGGCGGGCGGCGCCGGGGTCCTCGGCGGTTATCTGATCGCGGCGGCGCTACTCCCGAATGTGTCGGCGAGTCTTGAAGGTCTCTATGGCGCGCATGTCTCCGGGGTGCTGACGCTTGATCTGCGCTGGCTCCTCTCCGGCCTCGCCATGGCCGGCGGCGGCGCGCTCTTCGCCGCCGGGAGCGGTTTGGTGAAAACGCTGCGCCTGCCGGCGCTGGGCGTCGCCCGGCCGATCGCGTGGCGCGAAGCGCATCAGCGCTATCTTGTTCGGCAGGCGATTATGGCGCTCGTCGCGCTTGTGGCCGCAGCGATCGCCGCGCGCGTCGCGACCGGCCTCGCCGGCGGCTTCGCCGCGATCGCCGGCGCCCTGCTTGGCGTCGCGCTCGCCCTGCCGCTGGCGCTGGCCCTGCTGCTTCAACTCGGCGAGCGCCTCGCGCAACGCCCGCTTTCGCGCTGGTTCTTCGCCGACGGGCGTCAGGAAATCGCCGGTCTCTCGCTGGCGCTGATGGCGCTGCTGCTTGCGCTCGCGACCAATATCGGGGTCGGCGGCATGGTCGAGGGCTTTCGCGAGACCTTTATCGCCTGGCTCGATCAGCGGCTGATGGCGGAAGTCTATTACGAAGCGGCGACGCCCGCCGATGCGCGGGAGATCGAGGCATGGGTCCGCGCCCAACCCGACGTCGCCGCCGTGCTGCCTGTCTGGCGCGCGAAAACCCGCATTGGCGGCTGGCCCGTCGAAATCATGGGCATGACGCCGCATGAAACCTATTCAGCGCATTTTCCTCTTGGCGACGCGGCGTCCGATGTCTGGACCCGCCTGCACGAAACGGACGCCGCGCTGGTGAGCGAACAACTCGCCAGACGGCTTGGCCTTGCGCCGGGCGACAGCTTCGACCTGCCAACGACCGGCGACGACTGGCGCGTGACGGTCGCGGGGATCTTCCCCGATTACGGCAATCCGAAAGGCCAGTTGCGCATCGATCATGCGCGCCTCGTCGCGCATTTCGCGGACGCCTCCGGCGTCCACTACAGCCTGCGCGTCGCATCCGGCGCGACCGCACGGGTCATGGCGGCGCTGCAGATGCGCGTTGGCGACAAAATCGCGCGCATCATCGATCAGGCCGAGGTCCGGAAACTCTCGACCGACATATTCGAGCGGACCTTCGCCGTGACGACAGCGCTGAATGCGCTGACGCTCGGCGTTTCGGCTGTCGCGCTGTTCACGAGTCTTCTTAAGCTGAGCAATATGCGCCTCTTGCGGATCGCGCCGGTCTGGGCCATTGGCGTC
>CAZJAY010000087.1:0-6189 GCA_964543915.1 uncultured Methylocystis sp.
AGCGCGGCGCTCGTGCTGGCGCTTGCGTGCGCGATCATCGCAGTCACGGCGCTTTATTTCCTCTCTCCGGCGGCGGTCGCTCCACGCGTGACGATGATCGCCATGGCGCTTTTCGGCGTTGCGGGGGTGTTTTTCCTTTTCGCCTATGCCGCCGGTCTGATCCGTTTTTCCGGACAGGCGGGGCGCGGCGACGCGACGCGAATTCTCGCCGAGACGGCCGCCGAGGGTGTTTTGATCGAGCGGACGGACGGCGAGACGATCTACGCCAATCCCGCCTATCTGGCCTTTTCGAGCGCGCGCGATCCATCGCGGGTGCTGGGCGTCGACCGGCTGTTTTCCGGGCCGCCAGAGGTTTCGGAGGCGGTCTACCGGCTGGCGCAGGCGGCGCGGTCTGGCCTTGCGCACACCGAGGATCTCCGTCTATCGCCGCCGCTGAACGGTCCCGGCGCAGTCGGCTGGTACCGCATTCGGGTCCGGCCGCTGCCACAACTCGGACCGCGCATTTGCGTCTGGTCGGTCGCGGACGTCACCGGCGACCAGCAAAGACAGGAAAATGTTTTTCAGGAACTTCAGCACGCGATTGATTTCCTGGATCATGCGCCGGCGGGTTTCTTCTCCGCCAGTCCGCGCGGCGATATTTCCTATATGAATAACACGCTCGCCGGCTGGCTCGGTTACGATCTCACGCAGGTTGGATCAGGCGGGGCGACGCTTGACGCGATCTTCGCCAACAACGGCTCCGCGCTCATCGAAGCGATCCGGGGCGCGCCAGGCGAAGTGCGGACGGAACAGCTCGATCTGGATCTTCGCGCGCGCGATGGACGCGCGCTGCCCGTGCGGCTCATGCATCAGGTCGCTTTCGGGCAGGATGGCGCGGCGGGCCCGTCGCGCACGCTGGTTCTCGACCGTTCGACCGGCGAGCAACCGGAAGCGGATCTCCGCGCAGTGCAGGCCCGCTATGCGCGTTTCTTCAATTCGACGCCCATGGCGATCGCCTCGATCGACGCGGACGGGCGCCTGCAGGGAGCCAATCCCGCATTTGCGCGGCTCCTGCCCCAGGCCCTCAAGAGCGGGCAGGGGAAAGACGCCGCGCCCTGGGGCGTGTTGTCGGGGCTCGGCGAGGGCGAACGCGATGCGCTGCGCGGCGCAATTCGGGCGGCGCTGGAAGGCAGGAGCGACGTCGGCAGCGTTGACGTGTCTTTCGATCCGGCCGGCGCCGTGCGGTCGGCTCGCTTCTTTGTTTCCCCGATGGAAGAGGATGGCGGTCGGGGCGCAATGCTCTACGCGCTCGACACCTCCGAACAGCTCAAACTTCAGGAAGAATTCGCACAGTCGCAAAAAATGAACGCGATCGGCCAGCTTGCCGGCGGTATTGCGCACGACTTCAACAACATGCTCACGGCCATAATCGGCTATTCGGATCTGCTGCTGTCCAGCCATCGACCGACCGATCCGGCCTTTCGCGATATTCGCCAGATCAAGGAAACCGCCAATCGCGCAGCCGGTCTGACGCGTCAGCTGCTCGCTTTTTCACGCCGCCAGACACTGCGGCCCGAGGTTCTCGATCTGCGCGACGCATTGTCGGAAATGCAAATCCTTCTGGGTCGGATTTTCGGCGAGAAAAACGAGCTGGATATTCGCCACGGTCGTGACCTTTGGTTCGTCAAGGCGGATATGACCCAGCTTGAGCAGGTCATGCTCAACCTGCTGGTGAATGCGCGCGACGCCATGCCGGCGACGGGCGGACGCGTGCAGATCCGAACGCGCAACGTCTCGAAGGACGACTGCGCCGAATTCGGCGACAAATCCTTGCCGCCTGCGGAATATGTGCTCATTGAGGTCGAGGATAATGGCTCCGGGATTCCGCCAGACGTGCTCGAAAAGATTTTCGAACCCTTTTTCACCACCAAGGAAGTAGGCAAGGGGACCGGGCTCGGGCTCTCCACTGTGTTCGGCATCGTGCGACAATCCGGCGGCTTCATCCTCGTGGACAGCGAACCGGGACGCGGCTCGACATTCCGGATTTTCCTGCCGCGCCATGCGCCGGAGGAAAAGAAGGCGCCTGAGAAAATCGCCGTCGTCGAAAAAGCGCCGGTCGATTACACCGGTCAGGGCGTTGTGATGCTGGTCGAGGACGAGGACTCCGTGCGCTCTATCGGCGCCCGCGCGCTCAGTTCGCGGGGCTTCACCGTGCTGGAGGCGACCACCGGACAGGAAGCGCTCGATCTCGTCGAGGAGCATGGGGGGCGGATCGATCTGATCGTTTCCGATGTGGTCATGCCGGAGATGGACGGACCAACGATGTTCGCCGAATTGCGCAAGCGCGGCGTGAAGGCGAAAATCGTTTTCGTCTCGGGTTACGCCGAAGAGGCCTTCGCGCGGAATCTGCCCGAAGGCGATTTTGGTTTCCTTCCGAAACCCTTCTCGATCAAGCAACTGATCGAAACGGTCAAATCTAACATCTCATAGGTCGCGTCCGCGTTCAGTTAAAAATAACCCTCGCGTTTCTTCGCTTCGAGGGAGCCGCCGTCCTCGCCGTCGCTGATCCGGCCCTGCCGCTCCGACACCCGCGCCGACAGGGTCTCGTCGACCACCGTTTCCAGATCGGCGGCCTGGGACTCAATGGCCCCCGTTACCGGCCAGCAGCCAAGGGTCCTGAAACGCACGACGCGCCTTTCCAGCTGATCGTCGGGGCGGAAACGCATCCGCTCCGGCTCATCGACGGCAATGAAGGCGTCTCCGCGTCGAACGACGGCGCGGGGTTGTGCAAAATAAAGCGAGGACAGGCCAATCCTGTGCCGGATGGCGTAGTTCCAGATGTCATGTTCCGTCCAGTTGGAGAGCGGGAACACCCGCGCCGACTGCCCCCGGACGAGGCGCAGATTATAATTCCGCAGAAACTCCGGTCTCTGGTCGCGCGGGTCCCATCCATGGCTCGCGGTTCTTATGGATACGATCCGCTCCTTCGCCCGCGACTTCTCCTCGTCGCGACGGGCGCCGCCAAAAATAACGTCATAACCGCCTTCCGTGAGCGCCGCCTTGAGCGGTTCGGTTCGCATGACCAGCGTGTAGCGATCCCCATAATCGAAGGGATTCATTCCCGCCTGCCGACCTTCCTCATTCGCGCGAACGATAAGCCGGAAACCATGCTCCCGCGCGAATGAGTCCCGGAAGTCGAGCATCTCGCGAAATTCCCACGTCGAATCGATGTGAAGAAGCGGGAAGGGCGGGCGTGACGGATAAAAGGCTCTCAGCGCGAGATGGGCAAGGACGGTCGAATCCTTGCCGCCGGAAAACAGCATTACCGGGTTTTCGGATTCCGCCGTCGCCTCACGCAGGATATGCAGGGATTCTGCTTCCAGCCATTCGAGATGGGAGAGCGTTCCGCGCATGAAAAATCCCTTTGGTTGAATGACGCAACCTAGCCCGGCGAACCGGGCGCGCAAAGGCGCGTGTCGCTGATTTTCGAAAAATAATCAGTTAAAACAATATTTTATAGAAATATTGGATGCGCCCGCCGGTTCTGTCGATGGCTGTCCGGCGCGTTAAATGCGTGCGTGCCTTACAGGGTTGGCGCGACGACCCGAATGCGGCGGGCGACGCCATCTGCGCCAATCACATCGCGATACAAAGGCGCGTCGCCCTGCGTTGGGGCTGTCGCAAGCGGTGGCGCGTCGATGGCGCGGGCGGCCGGCGCGGCGGCGGCGCCCTTCCGCTTGACGGCGCGTGGATCGCCGGGCGCGATTGGACGCGACATTTCCTCTGCCTGCGCATCGGTGACGAGGTGGTCTTTCTTGTTCCGTTCCGCCAGAATGCTTTCCGCCTCGGCCAGCGCCTCGGACCAGCTTTTGTCCGGCGGTTTGCAGCCACAGCTTGCATCAAAACGACTCTGGAATTTCAGCGCGTTCGGGTGGCCGGCGTAGGGCTCGCCGTCGATCGATACAGCCGTTTCAAGACCCCGCCATTGCGAGCGGGTGTAAAGCCTGACGGAAGCATTCGGGCACAGCGTGCGACACAGTTTTTCGAGATCGTCGAGATTGGAGCGGCCGGCCGAGTAGCTGACCGGGAAGAAACCGCCATCGCAGTCGCGCACGCAGATCGCCATGGAGCCGCCGCGCGGGCGACCATCCGCGCCTTCGCCCTCTTCGTCGGTCGGCGCGACGCCGCGCGAAGGCGCCATGCCGGGCGGATCTTCGGACGCATCGAGGCCAAAAAGCTCCTCGAAAAAATTCTTCGGCCCATGCCGGACGCCGGTCGGCGTGCGGCATTCCGCATCGTAGCGCGCGCTCAGCGCCTGACGCTGACTATCGTCGCTGGCGCCGCGTTCGAAGGCTGCAATATTGTTGCGAAGGGCGTTGATGCGGGCGTTCAGACCCCCGCACTCGGCGGGCAGTGGCTCGCTGAAAAAGGGGATGGTTTCGCGATTGCATCCCAACGCGCGGCCACGCGCTGTCAGTTTGTTATATTCATTGCGCTGGGTGTCGGCGGCACTCCGGTAGCGCCGCGCGCGCGCGTCTGCCCCGGCTCGCGCGATTTGCGCGCGGAGATTGGCGCAATAGGGGCTTTCCGGCTGCTGCGCATGGGCGGCCGACGTCTGGAGCGCGCAAAGCAGAAGAACGGCTGCCACCATACGCGCGGCGAGCGCCGCTCCGCGCTGCGGGTAGGCGACCCTCCCGGTGAGGAGGCGCAGGACAGAGCGACCGGCCTGTTTCCGAATCATGGCCAATCAGAACCAGCCATCGTGTCGACAAGAAGGCGGCGAGACGGCGGCTCTTTTTTGTCGGAACGGCCCGCGCCCTCTTTCCTTGTCGCGCCGTTTCGACCATATCGGCGGAGACGCCGCCGGAGAACCATCCATGACACGCATCGCTTTCGCCGTCGCCCTCTCGCTCCTTGCTACCGGCGCCGCCGGCGTGGGCGCTGCGCGCGCCCAGGAAGGTCCCGATCTGCTGTTTCGCAAGTCGACAGATTTCAAGCTTCTGACTCCGAACGACAAACTTGCGACCTACAGCGTCGACGATCCGCTCGTGGATGGCGTCGCCTGTTATTACACGGTGCATGAAAAAGGCGGCGTCGCCGGCATGTTCGGCGTCGCGGAACAGACGTCCGACGTTTCAATCACCTGCGCCCAGAGCGGTCCGGTGACGTTTCGCGATAAGTTCGGGCAGGGCGATCAGGTCATCAGCGAACGTCGATCGCTGCTTTTCAAGCAGATGCATATCGTGCGCGGGTGCGATAAAAAGCGCAACACGCTGGTCTATATGATCTATTCGGATCGGCTCGTGGACGGCTCGCCGGAAAATTCGACGTCAGCGGTCGTGATCCGTCCCATGGGCGGCCAGACCGACGCGCCGAAATGCGCTGATTTCGTCAGGGATTGAGAGCGGTCACGAACGGTTTCCTGGTGTTTGTCCGGGCAGAAAGGGGTCGCGGCGCGGTCCCGGGAAAGACATGTCTTCGACCCTGAAAATCTACAATACGCTGACGCGGACAAAGGAACCCTTCAGACCGCTCGATGAGCGGAATGTGCGCATGTATGTCTGCGGTCCCACCGTCTACGACTATGCGCATATCGGCAACGCCCGGCCGCTGATCGTTTTCGATGTTCTCTACCGCCTGTTGCGCCATCTTTATGGCGCAGGGCATGTGAAATATGTCCGTAATATCACGGACGTCGATGACAAGATCAACGCCCGCGCCGCCGAGCGGGGCATCAGCATTCGCGAGCTGACCGAGGAAACCAATCGCGTTTTTCAGGCGGATGTGCGGGCGCTCGGTTGCCTTGACCCGGACGTGCAACCACGCGCCACCGAACATATCGCGCAGATGATCGACATCATCCGGCGGTTGATCGACTCCGGGCACGCCTATGCCGCCGACGGCCATGTGCTGTTCGATGTGCCGTCGATGCCGTCCTACGGTCAGTTATCGCGGCGCTCGCTGGAGGACATGCGCGCCGGCGCGCGGGTCGATGTCGCGCCCTACAAACGCGGCGATATGGATTTCGTGCTCTGGAAGCCGTCGAGCGAAACGGAGCCGGGCTGGGACAGTCCGTGGGGACGAGGACGGCCGGGCTGGCATATCGAATGTTCGGCGATGTCGTGGAAACATCTCGGAGAGATGTTTGATATCCACGGCGGCGGGATCGATCTTGTCTTTCCGCATCACGAAAATGAAATCGCGCAAAGC
>CAZJAY010000088.1:0-6170 GCA_964543915.1 uncultured Methylocystis sp.
GACATCCTTCGAATAAAGGGCTTTGTCGATTTCGCCGGCAAGCCCATGCGGCTACTCGTGCAATGCGTCGGAGCACGCATTCAACACAACTTCGATCGACCGTGGCGCACGGACGAAGCGCGCGCTGGCCGTCATGTCATCATCGGCGAAAACGCGCTCGGCCGCGCCGCCGTCGCCGCCGCGCTCACGGACGGTTGACGCATCATGCACCTCCTGCCCGGCGATCTGCGGAGCATCGACGAAGCCGGCGCTGCCGTCGATCTCGAACAGTCGCCGGCGGAGATTGTCTTTTTGTCCTTCTCGGACTCCGAACTTCGTCTCCTTGCGCGTCTGCATGAGCGCGAGCCTGCCACGTCGCCGTCGCTTCGCTGCGCGTCGCTCGCGCAATTGAAACACCCCTATTCCGTCGATCTCTACGTCGAAACGGTCGCGCACAAAGCAAAGCTTGTTATCGTTCGGCTGCTCGGCGGCAAGGATTACTGGTCCTATGGCGTGGACCAACTTGCCGCGCTCGCGCGAACGCGGGGCATTGCGCTTGCCATTGTGCCTGGCGATGTCGTTGACGACGCCCGGCTCGACAAGGCTTCCACGGTCGAAACGCCGACGCTGCGGCGTATCTGGCGATTTTTTCAGGATGGCGGCGCCGACAATTTGCGCAATTTATTGCGCTACGCCGCAACACTGATTGGTCGGGAAACGCAGTGGCGCGAGAGCGCGCCCGCTCCCGCCGCAGGTTTCTATGACGCCGCGCATCGCCCGAAGGTTTCGGACGCCCCTTGCGCCTGCATCGTCTTTTATCGATCGCTCTACCTTGCAGACGACACTGCGCCCATCCTTGCCCTTGCCGATGCCCTCGCAGCCCGAGGATTCGCGGTCGAAGCGTTCTACGTCGCGAGCCTTAAAGAGCCGGAGAGTGAGGCCTTTGTAGCGTCATTCTTCGCCCGCTTTCGTCCCGATATCGTCGTTAACACCACCGTCTTTTCCGCGTGGCGAGACGGCGGCGCCGTACTGGATCAGGCCGGCGCGCCCGTGCTTCAGGCGGCGCTCGCGACCTCCGCGCGCGCGGCATGGGTTGAATCGACGCGTGGCGCGAATGGCGCGGATCTCGCCATGAATATCGTGCTGCCGGAAATCGACGGCAGAATTTTCACCCGCGCCATCTCCTTCAAGGAACAGGCGCTGACGCGTGGCGCGGCGGAATTCAACGACACACGCCATGCGCCGGAATTAACGCGAGTCGCCTTCGTGGCGGATCTTGCGCGCAACTGGGCGGAATTGCGCCGCAAGCCAAAGGCCTCGAAAAAACTGGCTCTCATCCTGTCGAACTATCCGGCAAGGCGGGGGCGCGGCGGCTACGCTATCGGACTGGACGTCGAGACAAGCGTCGCAAATATTCTCGGATTGCTCCGGCAAGACGGTTATGACGTCCCCCCCGTTGAGACGAAGGCGTTGATCCGTAATCTGGAAGACGCGCGTGAAACCCGCAGCCTTTCACTTGAAGATTATCTCCGCCTCGCCGCCGGGCTACCCGAATGTTTTACGGAAGAGATAAAAAAGACATGGGGGACCCCCGAAACGGATTCCGATTTTCGTGACGGGGCCTTCCGTTTTTCCTGCATCGAAACCGGTCATGTCATCATTGCCTTGCAGCCCGATCGAGGCGTGCCTGCGATGCGCGCGCAGTCCTATCACGACACCGCATCGCCGCCGCGTCATCATTACCTCGCCTTTTACCTCTGGCTACGTCACGTGCATCGCATCGACGCGCTGATCCATCTGGGAGCACACGGCACGCTGGAATGGCTGCCGGGTAAATCGGTGATGCTGTCAGAAAATTGCGCGCCGGAAATCGTGCTTGGACCAACGCCGCTGATCTATCCGTTTATCGTCAACGATCCAGGTGAAGCCGCCCAGGCGAAGCGCCGCCTCGCCGCCGTCACGATCGGCCATCTCACGCCGCCGTTGCGCGCCGGCGAACTGCCGGAGGCGACGGCCCGGATCGAAACGCTTCTCGACGAATACGCTAACGCCGCTGCACTGGACCCGCGGCGCGCAAAGCTCATCGCCGAAACGATTATCGACAGCGCGATCCGTTGCGGACTCGCCGACGATGCGGGCATCCTGCCCGACATGGATATGAACGACGCACTTGCGCGACTCGACGCATGGATGTGCGATCTGAAAGAAATGCGCATCGGCGAAGGCCTGCATGTATTTGGCGCGAAGGACGCGGATCCTGTCCGTAACGTGTGCGGGACAAAAGAAAGCGAGGCGCTTCTTGATGCGCTTGCCGGGCGTTTCATTACGCCCGGGCCAGCCGGCGCGCCATCGCGCGGGCGCGTCGATGTTCTCCCGACCGGCCGCAACCTCTTTTGCATCGATCCGCGCCACGCGCCGACCCAGACCGCCACTGATATCGGTCATCGTATCGCAACTGAACTGGTCACGCGACATCTTCAGGAACACGGCGATTATCCGCGCGCCGTGATGCTCGATCTGTGGGGTAGCGCAACCATCCGCACCGGCGGGGAGGATTTCGCCCAGGCGCTGGCGCTGATGGGCGTGCGTCCGACATGGGACAATGCGAGCGCCCGCGTCATTGGTTTTGAGATTCTGCCGCAGGCGCGATGTGACTTTCCCCGCATCGACGTAACCCTGCACGTGTCCGGATTATTTCGCGATATGTTTCCCGGTCTGATCGCCCTTTTCGACGATGCGGTCCGCGCCGTCGCGTCGCTTGATGAAGATCACGCCTTCAATCCGCTAAAAGGCGCGGACGATCTCCGTCGCATATTTGGCGCTGCCTCGGGCAGCTACGGGCTTGGCGTTGGCGCCGCGATCTCGGCCGATCTCTGGCGCGATCGCAACGAGCTCGCGCGCATCTTTCTCGATTCCGCTGGCCACGCGCTGACCCGCGACGGCGTCAGCGCGCCCGCGCATGCGAGCTTCGAGGCGCGGGTCGCCCGCACGGACCTCCACGTCCATGTGCGCGATATGGCGGAAGTCGACGTCTTGACGGGACCCGCTTTCGCCGATTTTGAAGGCGGATTTGCCGCCGCTAACGCCCTTCTCGGCGGCGATGCGGACCTCCTCCACGTCGACGCAGTCGACCCGAATACGCCACGCGCCCGACTGCTGGGGGATGAAATCGCCCGAACGCTCCGTATGCGACTCGCCAATCCCCAATGGATTCGCGGTCAGATGCGACATGGCTACCGCGGCGCCAGCGAAATCGCCGAAGGCGTCGACAATCTCTACGCCTTCGCCGCGACGAGCGGTCTTGTGCGCGACAGCCAGTTCGAACTCGCCTTTGAGGCGACGCTCGGCGACGATCTCGTTCGCGAATTTATGGAGAATGAAAACCCACGCGCGCTTGAAGCGGTCGCGCATGTATTCCGTTCGGCGCTCACGCGCGGACTGTGGCGAACGCGTCGGAACAGTATCGCGCAGACACTTGCGCAAATTGGAGTTTCAAATGCCGCCTCTGCTTGATACGGCGCCACCGCTGATCAAGGGATGGTGTCCCACCGCCTTCCGACCGATGGAGAGCGGCGACGGGCTGATCATTCGCGCGCATACGCCCCGCGCGCGCCTTACTCTCGCGCAATTACGCGCCACGGCGCGTATCGCCCGCGCCTATGGCAATGGCCTTATCGATCTCACGCAACGCGCGCAGATCCAGATACGCGGACTTTCGGCAGAAACGCATGGCGCCGCCATGGTCGAACTGGCCAATGCTGATCTCCTTGCGCGGGATGCGCGCAGTGAAAGGCGGCCGCATGTCATCACATGGCCGCTGGCAGCGCTCGCACCCCGCGGAAGCGTCGATGTCGACACATTCGCCTGTGCCTTGACCGACCGCCTCGCGGAAGTCGAAGCGCTCCTTGAATTGCCGCCAAAATTTCTTTTTGTTGTCGAGGGCGGCGATGGGGCGGCGCTTCCCGAAGTAGAGGCGGATATTCGCTTTACCCCGACGATTGACGGGCGCATCGCAATACGAATTGGCGGCGCGCAGGAATGCGCCGCCCTCGTCCAGCACGACGCGGCTATTGATGCCGGCCGCCGGCTGGCGCTGGCGTTCCTCAAATCTCGCCAAACTGAGGCGGACCCGCCGCGTCGCATGAAACATCTCGTGGAGAGCTTTGGCGCGGAAAGAATTTTCGGTTTGGCGTCACTTACGCCGCTCGTAACGCCTGCCGCCAAGATCCGGAGTGGGGACCACGCTTTTTACGGCCTGGTCAAGGCCGGAGATGTTACGCTTGCTGGCGTTGGCGCGCCTTCCGGCCGCCTCACCGCCGACATGGTGGAGGCGCTGGCGAATTGCGCGGAGATCGCCGGGGCGGAAGGGGCCTCGCTCACACCGTGGAGACTCACGTTGTTTCGCGTTCGTGACACAGCATCCGCCGCCACGTTCCTTGAGGCGGCATGCGCATTGGGACTGATCGTGCGCAAAGACGATCCTCGCCGCGCAGTGGTCGCGTGTCCCGGCGCGCCGCAATGCGCCCAGGCTCGAGGCGCAACGCGCGCGCATCTCACGGAACTCTCTGAAATCGTCGCGCGTTTCGCCAGCGCCGATGCCGTCGGGCTGCATATCTCCGGGTGCCAGAAAGGCTGTGCGCGCCCCGGGCCTGCGCCTGTGACGCTTGTGGCGACCGAAACCGGATATGATCTTATAGAAAACGGCCGCGCCAGCGATCCGCCAAAACGCAGCGGTCTGACAATTGATGAAGTCGAATCTGCGCTTGTGGCGCTTGCAGAGGATCGCCAGCCTTGTCCGACGCCCTGACCTACATTCGCAATGGCGACGCGATTTATAAGCAATCGTTCGCAATCATTCGTAACGAGGCAAAGCTGTCACGATTCTCGTCTGAAGAGGAGAAGGTCGCCGTGCGCATGATCCATGCCTGCGGCATGGTCGAACTCGCTGACGACATCCATTTTTCGCCCCATTTTGTTTCGGCCGCCAAAACCGCGCTACAGGTGGGAGCGCCGATTTTATGCGATGCAAATATGGTTGTGCATGGCGTCACGCGGGCGCGTCTGCCGGCGGCGAACGCGGTAATTTGCACGCTCACCGACCCGCGCACGCCGGCGCTCGCGCAACAAATCGGCAACACGCGAAGCGCCGCGGCAATGGCTTTATGGCGCGAACATATGGCGGGCGCGCTTGTGGTCATCGGCAACGCGCCCACTTCGCTTTTCCGGCTTCTGGAAATGCTCGACGAAGGCGCCCCGGCTCCGGCGGCGGTGATCGGCATGCCGGTGGGATTTGTCGGCGCCGCTGAGTCAAAGGAAGCGCTTGCGGCGGATGGACGAACGCCCTTCGCGATTGTCCGCGGGCGCAAGGGCGGCAGTGCGATGGCGGCGGCTGCGGTCAACGCGCTGGCGAGCGAGGTGGAATGAGCGGAATGACGCCAGATTATCCCGGCAAGCCGGGCACGCTCCATGGCGTTGGCCTCGGACCCGGAGACCCGGAGCTTGTGACCGTAAAGGCCGCGCGCCTGATCGGTGAAGCCCGCGTTGTCGCCTATTTTGCGAAAGCGGGAAGGAAGAGCCACGCACGCGCCATCGCCGAACGCTATCTTGGCCCGGATTGCGAGGAGATGCCGCTCCTCTACCCCGTCACAACGGAGATTCCCTTCGCGGACCCTGCCTATAACGCGTCGCTCTCGGAATTTTACGAAGAAAGCGCCGAGCGTATCGCTTTGCGACTCGAAGCGGGTTGCAACGTTATGCTGCTATGCGAAGGCGATCCGCTGCTCTACGGATCGTTCATGCATATGTTTACACGGCTTGAGCAACGATTTCCGATTGAAATTTGCGCCGGCGTATCGGGCATGTCCGGCTGCTTCGCGGCTGCGCGCCAGCCGATGACCTGGGTCGACGACATCCTGACGGTTTTAGCTGCAACGCTGGACGAGGAGACGCTTACGCAGCGACTCGGCACGACCGATGCGGCGGTGGTGATGAAACTTGGCGGCAAGCATCTCGATGCAAGCGGCTTGATGCCGGGACTGGGCGGGCTGGGCGGAGAGGCGGCTTCGGATGCGACGCCGATGCAGCTGGATGCGGCCGTTGACCGGCTCACCTTGCGCGAGGGGCTGGACCTGCGCGGCGCAAAGCTGTCGATGAATTCCGGCAAGACCGGGCTTGAAACATTCACGGCCAGC
>CAZJAY010000089.1:0-6146 GCA_964543915.1 uncultured Methylocystis sp.
CTAAGGCGCGCCAGTACGAAGTCGCGCATGCGCGCGGCGGTGTTCGGATGACGCCGCAGAACATTGCGAAACATGTCGCGTCCGACCCAGATCAGCGACGACGGCTGCGACGCGACTGCCGTCACGGGGCGGTTGCCGGCGACGACGAGCGCATTTTCGCCAATCAGGGTCCATGGGCCGAGTACGCGCAACGGCGTATCGTCCACGTCATTTTCAAACAGCGCAAGGGCGCCCGACAGCAGGATAAAACCACCGTTCGCCCGCTCGTCGCGACGGAACAGAATCTCTCCCGTCTTCAGCTTACGCGGTTCCGCCACCAGCGTGAGCGCCTGGATCGCAGCAGGCTCAAAGACGCCGAACAGCGGGATACGGGCGAAGTTGTTAATGTCGATCGAACTGGTCATTGCGTCTGTCCCGACGGCATTCGGAAAAAACCTCCGATCGGTCTCAGCGTGGCCCGGGCGCGCGCGTCGACGCAAGCTGATCCGCGTTTTCATCCACGGTTTTCTTCGCGAGGCGGTAGCCCGCAGGCGTCGTCGTCAAGCGCCAGCCGGGCGTCGGCGCGGCTTCGATTTTCCGGCGCAGCCGATGGATGTGGGTTTCCAGCGTCCGGGTCGTGACGTCTGGCGCGCAGCCCCAGATGTCGTCGAGCAGCCTTTGCCTGCCTACCGCAGCGCCGTCAGCCCGCCGCAGACGTTCGAAAATCGCCTGTTCCTTTTCGGTCAGCCGCAGTCCGATCGCAACGGGGGGCGTGTCGCATTGAGCCAGCGCCGTTTCCACGGCGGCGCACAGCGATGACACGCGAAAAGGCCGATTCAGCCGTATCAGCGTCTCTGCGCGGCCCGGTCCGCAGGGTTCCGCGTCGTCCGCGCCGCACAGGAGAATAACCGGGCCGCAGAAGCCCTGATCGCGCGCCCGCGCCAGTAATTCGGGCAGTCGCGGTCCGAACGTCCCGGCGTCGAGGATCGCTGCGTCGAAGGGCGCATGGTCGGGCGGGGCCGGAAACGCGCCGTCCGGCCCGGCGGGATGGATATCGAAATCGGCTACGGCGGCGAGCAGGTCGGCGAGCCGCGCCTGAAGGTCCGGCGCGGCGGCGATGACGATACGAGTGCGACGCTTCATTGTCGGCTCCGCTTGCCCGACGGCCGGGGCCCCGGCCGCGCTGTGGCGCGACCCCTTCCGCGACACCGGAAATCCCGCCATAACCCTGCACGCGGGCGGGCGCAAACCGCCTCGGGGCGAGGCCCCGCGCGGGGCGGGAAACGGCGAGGCGAACGACGCGTGCGAAACGGGGACGGGCAAGATGGACTGCGGCTGCTGCGCGTCGTGCGTCGGACCTGCGGACGCGTTCACGAGGGCCGGATGATCGCCGGCGGCCTCGTTTTGCCTTGCGCCATTGGCCGCGCGGGCGTCACCCGTAACAAGCGCGAGGGCGATGGCGCGACGCCTGCCGGCCGATGGCGGCTGTTGTATTTCTTTTTGCGCCGTCCGGCGCCTTTGCAGCCATTCTGGCGGCGCGTGCGCCGGGACGACATCTGGTGTGACGATCCGGCGTCGTTTCGCTACAATCGGCCGCTGCGAGCGCCGGCGCGTGTGAGTCATGAGGAAATCTGGCGCGCGGATCGGCTTTACGACGTCGTCGGCGTCATGGATTACAACATCCGTCCTGCAATCCGCGGACGCGGCAGCGCGATCTTCTTTCATCTTGCGACCGACGATCTCGGACCGACCGCCGGCTGCGTCGCGCTGCGTCCGGCCGACATGCGTCGGCTGCTGCCGCGCCTCGCGCGACGGGTCTTCATCGAGATCGTCTGAGCGCCTTACCCGGCGGGGTAGGGGCGCACGCCCATGATCGCCGAGCCGACGCGCACATGGGTCGCGCCGAGCTGGATCGCGATTTCGAAATCCGAACTCATGCCCATTGATAGCGCCGGGAGCCCGTTGCGCGCGGCGATATCGGCGAGAAGCGCGAAATGCGGCGCCGCCTGTTCGTCGACGGGCGGGACGCACATCAGGCCTTCGATCGCCAGTTCGTAGGTCTCGCGGCAGGTTTTCAGAAAGGCGTCGGCGTCCTGCGGGAGCACGCCCGCCTTCTGCGGCTCGGCCCCGGTGTTCACCTGAACGAAAAGCCGTGGCCGCTTGCCCGCGCGCGCCATTTCTTCGGCCAGCGCCTTTGCGATCTTCTCGCGGTCGACGCTCTGGATGGCGTCAAAGGTCTCGATCGCCTCGCGCGTCTTGTTGGATTGCAGCGGGCCGATCAGATGCAGATCGAGATCGGGATAACGCGCGCGCAGCGCCGGCCATTTGCCCATGGCCTCCTGCACCCGGTTCTCGCCAAAAACGCGATGGCCCGCCGCAAGCAGCGGCTCGATATCTTCGGCGGGAAAGGTCTTCGTCACGCAAACGAGGGTGACGGACGCCGGATCGCGGCCACAGTCCAGCGCGGCGCGCTGGATGGCGGATCGGGTCTCGTTGTAGCGGTCGATGATGGACATGCGCGTGGGGTAGCGCGGCTTTGCGTCGCCTGCAATCATCGCCCGACCATCCCTTTGACATCCCCCCGGTCGCCCGGCATTTAGAAGCTTCACGCCGCCCCCGGACCGGACAGCCCCTTTTATGAGACCCGACCGCTACAATTTCGCCGAGGCCGAGCCACAATGGCAGGCGAAATGGGAAGAAAAACAGATTTTTAAGGCCGGGTCCGCTGCGGGCGCGCCCAAATATTACGTGCTCGAGATGTTTCCCTATCCCTCGGGCCGGCTGCACATGGGCCATGTGCGCAACTATTCCATGGGCGACGTCATCGCCCGCTTCATGCGCGCGCGGGGCTATGACGTGCTGCATCCCATGGGGTGGGACGCCTTCGGCCTGCCGGCCGAGAACGCCGCCGCCCAGACCGGCGCGCATCCCGCGACATGGACCCACGCCAATATCGCCGCCATGCGCGCGCAGCTCAAGACGCTCGGCCTGTCGCTCGACTGGTCGCGGGAGATCGCGACCTGCGATCCGGAATATTACAAACATCAGCAGAAGCTGTTTCTCGATTTTCTGAAAGCCGGCATCGTCGATCGCAAGAAATCGAAAGTGAACTGGGATCCGGTCGATCACACGGTGCTCGCCAATGAGCAGGTAATCGACGGACGCGGCTGGCGGTCCGGCGCGCTCGTCGAGCAGCGCGAACTGACCCAATGGTTCCTGCGCATCACCCGCTATTCCGCCGAACTGCTGACCGCGCTGGAAACGCTCGATCGCTGGCCGGAGAAGGTCCGGCTCATGCAGCGGAACTGGATTGGCCGGTCCGAGGGCATGCTGCTGCGTTTTGCGCTCGCCGCGCCGCAGGGCGAGGCGCGCGAGGTCGAGGTGTTCACGACCCGCCCCGATACGCTTTTTGGCGCGAAATTCGTCGCGCTTGCCGCCGACCATCCGCTGGCGAAGGCGGCGGCGGCGCAAAATCCCGCGCTTGCCGCCTTCTGCGACGCGTGCCGGCGCGGCGGCGCGTCGGCGGAGGCCATCGAGACTGCCGAAAAACAGGGCTTCGACACCGGCCTGCGCGTCGTTCATCCTTTTGATCCGGAATGGACGCTGCCGGTCTATGTCGCGAACTTCATTCTGATGGATTACGGCACAGGCGCCATTTTCGGCTGTCCGGCGCATGATCAGCGCGATCTGGATTTCGCCATTAAATACGGGCTCGGCGCGACGCCGGTGGTCTGCCCCGAGGGCGTCGATCCCGCGTCATTGACGATTGGCGAAACCGCTTTCGACGGCGAAGGGCGGATGATCAATTCCGGTTTCCTTGACGGACTGAGCGTCGAAGAGGCGAAAAACGAAGTCGCCGACCGGCTGGAGCGGACGGCGCTGTTCAATGCGCCGCAGGGCGTGCGTCGGGTCAATTACCGGCTGCGCGACTGGGGAATTTCACGTCAGCGCTACTGGGGCTGTCCGATCCCGATCATTCACTGCGACCATTGCGGCGCTGTGCCCGTGCCGGACGCCGATCTGCCGGTGAAGCTGCCCGAGGACGTGACCTTCGACCAGCCCGGCAATCCGCTTGATCGTCACCCGACATGGAAACATGTCGCCTGTCCGTCCTGCGGCGCGCCGGCGCGGCGCGAGACCGACACGATGGACACATTCGTCGACTCGTCCTGGTATTACGCGCGCTTCACCGATCCGCATAATGATGCGCAGCCGGCCGATGCGGCCGCCTTGCAGCGCTGGCTGCCGGTGGATCAGTATATCGGCGGCATCGAGCATGCGATCCTGCATCTGCTCTATTCGCGCTTCTTCGCCCGCGCCATGCGCGACAGCGGCCATGCGGCGGCGGCGGAGCCCTTCGCCGGCCTGTTCACGCAGGGCATGGTCGTGCATGAAACCTACAAGGGGCCGGACGGCGCCTGGGTCGCGCCGGCGGCGGTGCGCATTGAATCGGGCGAGGGCGGCCGACGCGCCTTTCTGATCGACGGCGGCGCGCCGGTCGACATCGGCCCCATCGAGAAAATGTCGAAGTCGAAGAAAAACACCGTCGATCCGGATGAGATCGTCGCCAGCTACGGGGCCGACACGGCCCGCCTCTTCGTGCTCTCCGACAGTCCGCCGGATCGCGATGTGATCTGGTCGGATGAAGGCGCCCAGGGGGCGTGGCGCTTCGTCCAGCGGCTGTGGCGCATCACCGGCGAGCTGGGCCGCGTCGCCGCCGCGCCGGATGCGCCCATGCCGTCGGCTTTCGGTCCCGAGGCGCTGGCGGTGCGCCAGTCGACGCACCGCGCGATCGCCCAGGTGACGGAGAATATTGAAAAGCTGAGATTCAACAGCGCCGTCGCCCGTATTCGCGAACTGGTCAATGAACTCACCGTCGCGCTCGACGCCGTGACCGAAGCAGGCGTCGGCGCTGATCTCGCCTTCGCCTTCCGCGAGGCGGCGGCGGCGCTCGTGCGGCTCGTGGCGCCGATGACGCCCCATGTCGCGGAAGCCTGCTGGGCCGATCTCGGCGCGGCGGGCCTTGTCGCGCAGGCGTCGTGGCCGGTCGCCGACCCTGCCCTTGTGGCGCGCGACATGATCAGCCTGCCCGTGCAGGTCAACGGCAAGAAGCGCGCCGAAATTCTTGTGCCGCATGACGCCGACGAAGAAACGATTCGCAAAGAGTCCCTGGCGCAGGATGCGGTGCTGCGGGCGATGGAAGGCCGCCCGCTGAAGAAATTCATTCTCGTCCCGAAAAGGATCGTCAATGTCGTCGTGTGACCTGGTTATTGCGCGCATCGTCGCCGCCGCGCTGATCCTTGCGGAGGCGGCGCCGCTCGCCGGCTGTATCCAGCCGCTCTATGCGCCGCGCGCGGACGGGACATCCGTCGTGGCGGACCTTCAGGCGGTCGAGGTCGACGAAATTCCGGACCGCATCGGCCATTATGTCCGTAACGAGCTGATCTACGGCTTCAACGGCACGGGCGCGCAGGTGACGCCGCGCTACCGGCTGAAAGTGCGCCTGCGCGAACGCGTGCAGACGCCGATCTATAACACGCTTACCTCCTTCTCTACGTCGGCCACCGTTGTCGTCGACGCCGAATATTCGTTGATGACGCTGCCGGATAATGTCGAAATCGCGAAGGGCGTCGCCGAGGCGCTGGCGAGCTATGATCGTTTCACTGCCCGTTTCACCAACGTCCGCGGCGCGCGCGACGCGCAGGTCCGCGACGCGCGGGTGATCGCCGATTCTATCCGCACCCGTCTCGCGATCGATCTCGCGACGCGGCAGTAGGAGCGAAGGTTCGTGGTCGCCGTCCGGGCCGGCGACGCCGAGAAATTCGTCGCCGCGCCGCCGGAAAATATTTTTCTCTTCCTGCTGCACGGCCCTGACGCCGGCATGGTGCGGGAACGCGCGCTCGCCATCGTCGGCGCCCGCATTCCGGACCGGCGCGATCCTTTCAGTTTCGTCGAGCTGAGCGGCGATCGGGTCGCCGCCGATCCGCTGGCGCTGCTGGATGAAGCGAATACGAAGCCGCTGTTTGGCGGCGGCCGCGCCATCCTCGATGAAACCGGGAGCAAATCCGTCGCGCCGGCGATCACGTCGCTGCTCGCCGCGCCGCCCGAAGCCTGCGCCGTGGTGCTGACCGCCGGCGCGCTGAAAAAGGACGCGCCGCTGCGCAAGC
>CAZJAY010000090.1:0-6019 GCA_964543915.1 uncultured Methylocystis sp.
CCGCCAGGCACGATCCGCGCATCAGGATCGCCATTGCGGCGCCACGGCGAGATCACGGGACCGAAACCGCTCGTTTCATTCCACCAACCCATGGCGAATTCATCGAGATTGAGTTTTCCGAGCGTCACGGCGCCGTCGCGCAACAGATTTGCGGAGACCGTCGATTCATAGGCGGGCGTAAAGTCGCCAAGTATGCGGCTCGCGGCGGTCGTGCGAACGCCCTTCGTACAATAAAGATCCTTGATGCCAAGCGGCAGCCCTTCGAGCGGACCCGCAGCGCCGCGCGCGAGCCGGTTGTCGCTTTCGGCCGCCTGCCCCAACGCCAGCTCCGGCGTTTCGGTGATGTAACAGTTCAGCATCCGCGCCGCTTCCATTGCGGCGATATGCGCACGGGTCAGCTCTACGGCCGACATGCGCTTCGAGCGGAGCGCGTCACGCGCTTCTGCAAGGGAAAGTTTCGTGAGATCGGACATTTGTCCCTTTGTTTTGCTGGGTCGCGGCGCGCACAGACGGGGCGCCTATTCGACGACTTTCGGAACCACGAAATAATTATCCTCGCGCGCTGGCGCATTGGCGAGAATGGCGTCTGCGATCCCGCCTTCGGTGATCACGTCCTGACGCTTTTTCATCTCCATCGGCAAGACCGATGCAATTGGCTCGATGCCGGCGACATCGACCCCGGCAAGCGTCTCGACAAATGAGAGGATAGCGTTCAGTTCGCCATTCAACCGCTCAACCTCGCGGTCCTCGACAGCGATGCGCGCGAGATGGGAGATTCGGCGCAAGACCGCGTGATAGACGGACATTTTTGGCTCCGCGCTTTTATTCGACAAATTGCGCTATACCGCCTGGGCTTACGCGGCGCAACGTGGGGCAGTCGCCAACGCCCCGGAAGACTTTGTCGCGACACGGCGCACATGCTAGCCACATGTTATGTCCGGGATTGAAATTTCGCTGGAAGAACTCGCCGAACGCCTGCCAGGACGGGGCCGTCTCATGGGACTCGACCTCGGCACAAAAACGATTGGCCTCGCGCTTTCAGACGTCGAGCGGCGGCTCGCCTCGCCGCTCGACACAATCCGCCGCGAGAAATTCACCCCCGACGCCCGGGCGCTGCTCGCCCGGGCCGAGGATTTCCGGATCGAGGCGCTGATTTTTGGCCTCCCCCTCAATATGGACGGCAGCGAGGGTCCCCGGGCGCAGGCGACACGCGCGTTTATGCGCAATCTGAGGAAGCTGACGGCTCTACCCTTTGCCTGCTGGGACGAAAGACTGTCCACGGCCGCCGTGACCCGCGACCTTATCGCCAACGACGTGTCACGGGCGAAGCGCGCCGAGGTCGTTGACCGGATGGCCGCCTCTTACATTCTTCAGGGCGCGCTGGACCGGATGGCGCGCATCTACGCTGACAGAAACGCGCCGGGTCGGCCCGGACCGGAAAATAACACGTAAATAGCTGAAGATTAACGCAAAATAAATGTTTACACGCGCTAATTGTCGACGAAACGGATTTTTCCAATCCCTGTAATGTCTACACACGCCAAACGTCAGAGGAATGGATTTTTCTGTTCTTTGTCGGCCGGGTCAGCTCCGGGACAGGAAAAAGCGGGACCGTCGTCTGGCGTCGGGTTTGGCGTCCGTCGCAGCAACACATGCGTTTTCAGAGAGGCTTCCATGCAGCGTTCCGGAATTAGCCAGCCTTCATCGAAAGATATGGCCGAAAGAACGCAGCCGCGTCGCGCCCGCGCGCCCGCCAACGCCCGCAAGCGCGCCGATGTCGCGCATTATATATCTGAAATAACGTCAGAATTGTCGAAAATGGCCGGCGATTCTGAAATGCCGATGCTGGTTTATTTCCTCAACCTGGCGCGCGTTGAGGCGGAAACGATCGCGGGCGCGACCGACCCGGCCGCGTCGCCGCCAAAACCCTGAGTCACGTGATGGGCCCGCAGACGATCGACACGGTTTCCGAACCATGTCGCGTCAGCTTTCCCGCGACATCCAGCTCAACGAGAACGCGCTGAACGATATGCGCCGGCAGGCCGCTGGCCCGCGAGAGATCGTTGACAGAAACAGGGGCAGGACCAAGCAGTTCAAGGATCAGCCCGCGCGGATCAGACGCCGCAACCGGCGCGGGCGCGGCGACGGGCGACTCGACGGAACGCCCGGACTGGTTTTCGAACGCGAACCGGGGCGACGGCGGCGCGGCGAAAAAATCCAGTTCCTCGAATAGCGGATCGAGGGCTTCTTCGGGCTCGGGACGATCGAAAAGATCAGTCCGCCCGGCATGAGTCCCCTTCCCTCGAAGTTCCTCGATCACGTCTTCCGCCCGCGAACAGAGCGTCGCGCCCTGCCGAATTAGGTCGTTCGTCCCTTCGGCGCGCGGATCGAGCGGCGATCCCGGGACAGCGAACACCTCCCGTCCCTGCTCGACGGCGAACCGCGCGGTGATGAGCGACCCGGACCGGCGCGCAGCCTCGACCACGACAACCGCGCGACTCACGCCGGAGATGATGCGATTGCGACGCGGAAAGTCCCGACCGCGCGGCTCCCAGTTCAGCGGCATCTCGGAAATCACCAGACCATGCGCGGCGATTTCATCGGCAAGCCGTTCGTGCTCGGCCGGATAGGGTCGCGCATGGCCGCCGGCGAGCACGGCGATCGCGCCCGTCGCCAGTGTTGCGCGATGGGCGATGGCGTCAATGCCGCGCGCGAGGCCGGAGACGACCACAAAATCGGCGGCGGCGAGGCCATGCGCGAGACGCTCCGCAAAGGCGAGGCCAACCGCCGACGCGTTCCGCGATCCGACGATCCCGATCGCATCGCGCGCACAGACCGAAGAGTCGCCGCGCAAGGCGATCACGGGCGGCGCGTCCGCTATTTCGGCGAGCATCGGGGGGTAGTCGGGATCGCCCGCAGTCGCAAAGCGCACCCCACGCAGGCGCGCCTCATCGATTTCCTGAAGAATGTCGTCGCGCGACGCGATGCGGATGTTACGGCCGCGCGTTACACGCGCCGCCAGCTCCGGCAAAGCCGCGAGCGCCGCCGACGCGCCGCCAAAGCGATTGATCAATTGACGAAAGGTGCGGGGCCCGATGTTCTCGCTACGGATCAGCCGCAGCCAGTCGACCAGTTGTTCGTCCCCGAGACGCGCGCCTTTCGGGGTCCGACTCATCCTTTTTGCCCGATCCGGCTCTCCGCGCCTTTCAGCAATCGGGAAATATTCTCGCGATGCCGAAGCCAGAGAATCGCCGCCATAATCGCCACCACGACCGCGGCGGCGCGCTCTCCTGACAGAAAAAGCGTGATGGGTGAGATGAGACTTGCGACGAGCGCCGCAAGCGAGGAATAGCGCCATGTTGCGGCGGTCGCGAGCCAGACGCCGCAGAACAAAAGACCCGCCGGCCAATAAAGGCCGAACAGGGCGCCAAGAAAGGTCGCGACGCCCTTGCCGCCCCGAAAACTCAGCCAGACCGGAAAAACATGGCCAACAAAAGCGGCAAAGGCTGCGATCGGCGCGCCGTCCGGCGCAAGCCAGCGGCCGATCATTACGGCCGCCGTGCCTTTCAGCGCATCCAGAAGCAGGGTCGCCGCCGCAAGATCCTTGCGTCCGGTGCGCAGAACATTCGTCGCGCCGATGTTGCCGGAACCGATTGCGCGCAAATCCGGGGTCCCCGCCCCTCGGGTCAAAAGAAGCCCGAAAGGAATGGAGCCGAGCAGATAGCCTGCTATGATTGCGAGAAGATCTGAAAAGAGCAGAGGCATTACTTCAGTCAGGTTGTTGCGCGCAGCCGCGCCAGGCAGGAGCAGGAACTCAATTTACGACGACGGCGCCATCGGGACCAGCCCCGGATGGATTGCAGGGCGTCTCAACTTCAAGCCAACCGCACTATGCCGCGGGAGCAGCGGGAATGGTCAACCTCCCATTTTCGCCGGCGTTGGATAAAAAGGCTGGAAAAAAGGACCCGGTTCTCACCAATGACTGATCCAAACCCGCCCGTATCGCAACGCAAATCGCGTCCCCGCGCCTTCCGCCTCGACGGCGACCGGACGCTGCCGCCAAAGCCGGCGGGACAGGGCGTCGACCACGGACCGACCGAAGTTATCGAGTCCGAAGAGGACATCTTCGCCCGCGAAGCCGCAGAACTCGTCGATGGCATGACCGGCGACGAAACGATGATCGAGGCGGCCCAGGCGGACGGTCTGCTGCGCCGCTTCGTCTTTTCGTGGGGCGGCGTCTTTCTCTCGGCGGTTACAGGTCTCTTTTCGCTGGCGTTGAGCGTCTGGGCCTGGAATTTCGTCGAGGATCTGTTCGCCAAATCGGCGCTGCTTGGCCTCGTCGGACTCGGGCTCGCCGCTGCTGCTGCTGCGGCGGCGCTCATTTTCTTCATCCGCGAAATCCGCAGCATGATGCGCCAGAACAAGATCGCACGCCTTCATGTCGCGCTCGCGACCGCGCATGCGGGCGACGACCAGAAAGCAGCGCGCGAATATGTTGGCGAGCTTTGCCGGCTCTACGATAACCGGCCCGAGCTCGCCCGCGCGCGGGCGCGAGTCAATGATTGCAGGAAACAAATCATCGACGGGCGCGACCTTATCGGGATCTCCGAACGCGAATTGATCGGACCGCTCGACGAGATCGCCCGCAGCGAGATCGCGGCGGCGGCGCGGCGGGTCTCCGTCGTCACCGCCGTCAGCCCGCGCGCGATTCTCGACGTCATTTTTGTCGCCGGACAGGCGATTGTGTTGATGCGTCGGATCGCCGAAATCTATGGCGGCCGACCGGGGCTTTTTGGATTTTTCCGCCTCGCGCGTTCCGTCGCCGCACATCTCGCGATTACCGGCGCGGTCGCGGTTGGCGATACGCTGCTGCAACAGGTGCTCGGCCATGGGATCGCCTCGCGCCTGTCCGCCAAACTCGGCGAGGGCGTCCTGAATGGCCTGCTGACGGCGCGCGTCGGCCTCTCGGCCATGGCCGTCTGCCGGCCGACACCCTTCATCTTTGAAAAGCCGCCGACGGTCGCCGATGTGGCGCCGTTCCTGTTCAGCAAAAAAACGAAAAGTTGAGCCATTGCCTGCATCGAAACTGAAAATCGCAACGTGGAACATCAACTCGGTGCGTCTGCGCATGCCGCTGGTTGCGCAATTCGTCGAAAGCCACGCGCCCGACGTGCTGTGTCTTCAGGAGACCAAATGCCGCGATGCGGAGTTCCCGCTGCGTGACTTCTACGCGCTTGGCTACTCACACGTCTTGATCAATGGACAGAAGGGATATCACGGCGTCGCTGTCGCTTCGAAGACGCCCATGCGCCTGATCGAAAAGCGCGATTTCTGCGAAAAAGGCGATGCGCGACATATCGCCGTCGAACTCGAAACGCCGACGGGCGCAATCGCTCTGCATAATTTCTATGTGCCCGCCGGCGGCGACGAGCCGGACCGGGACATCAACCCGAAATTCGCCCATAAGCTCGATTTTCTTGACGAGATGCGGGAATGGAGCCGCAAGGAGAAAATTGCGGCGGGGCGCGCGGTCCTCGTCGGCGATCTGAACATCGCGCCCCTCGAACAGGATGTCTGGAGCCACAAGGCGCTTTTGAAAGTCGTCAGCCACACGCCAATCGAGGTTGAGAAACTGAACGCGTTTTTCGCGGCGGGCGAATGGATCGACGCGATGCGTCATTTCGTGCCGGCGGAAGAGAAGCTTTACACCTGGTGGAGCTATCGGGCCGCCGACTGGGCGGCGTCGGATCGCGGTCGCCGGCTCGACCATATCCTCGTCAGTCCGGCGCTGGGCGGGGCGCTGTCGCGACTCGACGTGCTGAAAGAGGCGCGCGGCTGGACGCGGCCTTCGGATCATGTGCCGGCGATGATAGAAATCTTTGTCCGTTAGACGGGAAGATCGTTCCATGATCGCGCGCGATCTCATGAACAGCGATTTCGCCTGCGTCACAATTGACGCGGATCTTGCCTATGTGGCGAAGCTTCTCGCCGAAGCCGGTTGCGGCGCCTTCCCCGGTGT
>CAZJAY010000091.1:0-5980 GCA_964543915.1 uncultured Methylocystis sp.
CTTCTCCGATCGGCAGGCCGTAGCCGCGATAGCCCATCGCGATCTTGGCGACGAGACGCAAATGCGACGTGATCAGTTCCTGGGCGGCTTTCGGGTCTTCATGTTCGCGCCAGCGCTTTGCGAGCATATATTCCTGCTGGGGCTCCAGCATGGGGAAGCGACGAATTTCGGCGAGGTAATGCGCAAGGCCGCCATCAGCGACGCCGGGCAGGGAATTCGCCATCGTGATTTACCTCCTCGCAGCGCCGCCTTGTTCGGAGGCGCCACAATGGCGGCGGCGCGATCGCCGACCGCTACGAGAAGGACTATACGCCGCGCGCCCTGGGGCGGGAACACACGTAACTGACGCAGGCCTAAAAGCTGTATTAAGCTTTGGTAATGCGCCGATCGACGCATGTTCGATCAACGGGCGGGTTCGCGGCGTCACGCTATTTCGTCATGCCGCCGAGCACGCCGCGCAGAATCTGCCGGGCGATCTGCGTGCCGGCCGTGCGCGCCGCCGACTGGACCGCCGAGCGCAGGGCGATTTCCGCCGGCGACATCCGCTTGCGATCTGCCTTGCCGAACAGGCCGCCAAGAACGACGCCGATCGTTCCGAGAATCCCGCCCGAACCGGGCGCAGCCGGCGAGTCCGTCGTCGCCGCGCCGCCGCCCCCGGCCCGGTCGCGCAGGATTTCGAAGGCGGACTCCCGATCCACCATCTGGTCGTATTTGTCGGCGAGCGGGCTCGATGCGACGATCGCGGCGCGTTCGGCCGCATCAATCGGACCGACCCGACTGGCCGGCGGCGCAATCAGCAGACGCTCGACAGTCTCGGGCGCGCCCTTTTCGCCGAGCATGGAGACGAGCGCCTCGCCGACGCCCAGATGCATAATCGCCTCGGCCGTATCGAAAGCCGGATTTTGCCGGAAGGTCGACGCCGCCGCCCGCACCGCTTTCTGATCGCGCGGCGTGAAGGCGCGCAACGCATGCTGGATGCGATTGCCGAGCTGGCCGAGCACGGTCTCGGGAACGTCGAGCGGATTTTGCGTGACAAAATACACCCCCACGCCCTTCGAGCGGATGAGCCGCACGACCTGTTCGATTGCGCTCTGCAGCGCTTTTGGCGCATCGTCGAAAAGCAGATGCGCCTCATCGAAGAAAAACACGAGTTTCGGTCGATCAACATCACCGACTTCGGGCAGCGCCTCGAACAGTTCCGATAGCATCCACAGCAGGAAGGTCGCATAGAGGCGCGGCGCGCGCATCAGGCGGTCCGCGGCGAGAATGTTGACGAAGCCGCGTCCACGAGGATCGACGCGAATAAAATCGTTGATGTCGAGGGCGGGCTCGCCGAAGAAATTCTCCGCCCCCTGCCCTTCGAGGACAAGAAGCTGACGCTGGATCGCGCCAATCGAGGCCGGGGCGACAGCGCCATATTTCTTCCGTATCTCCGACGCGTTCTCCTGAACATGCGCGAGCACGGCGCGCAAATCCTTGAGATCGAGCATAAGCAGGCCCTGCTCATCAGCGACCCGGAACACGATGTTGAGCACGCCTTCCTGCGTGTCGTTCAGGTCCAGAAGCCGCGCCAGCAGCAAAGGACCCATTTGCGACACCGTCGCGCGAACGCAGTGACCCTGCGCGCCAAAAAGGTCCCAGAAGACCACGGGAAAACGTTCGGGCGTGTAATCGACGCCGATTTCCCGGGCGCGGCCGACGAAAGGCGGCCGGGAATCGCCGGACTGCGAGAGGCCGGCGAGATCGCCTTTCACATCGGCGAGGAAAACCGGCGTCCCGGCGCGCGCGAATCCTTCCGCGAGCACCTGCAACGAGACAGTCTTGCCGCCGCCCGTGGCGCCGGCGACCAGCCCGTGCCGGTTTCCCAGCGCGAGCGTCAGATAGCGGTAGTCCCGCGCGGCGGGCTCCGCCTTACCCCCGACGAGGATCTTACCGGGAATGGCGTGTGGGTCTGGAGTCATGAGCGATACGCCTTCTGGCCGGGAATCAGCGGAAATTCTTTAACCCTAACGTAATCGGGCGATGCGCGCACCCGCGTCGCCGTCAACGCGGTCGCGCGGCGCTTGGCGAAAGACGCGACGCGAGCTAGTGTCCACCTCGAAAGGAAATCTGGCATATGCGATTTCGAACGGCGCTGGCCTGCGCACTTATCGCCCTCGCCGTGAGCGCCCCGGCAACAGTGCGCGCGCGGACGCACCGCGCGACCCCCGCTCCGATGTCCGCGCAGCTGCCTGCGAATGAAGTCAGCCTCGAAAACAGACGTCGAACGCCTCTGCTGGATTTCGAGATCATCATGCCGGGACAGGACAAGACGAAAGAGATCGTCGTCGGCAGGATCGACAAGCCGCTGGCATCGGGCGCGGCGACAAAATTTCCGCTTCAGGGCGCATCGGGTTGCGCTTTCGAGGCGCGCTGGACATTCGGCGACAATATCCACGATGCGGGGGAAATCGATCTCTGCAACGACGCGCACATTGTTCTCATTGACTGATCGACCATTCCGCCTACGATGCCGCCGGCTCTGGCGGAAGTCGTCGCGGACCGCGTGCGGCTTCAAAACTGAGACCCATAAAATCAAATAGTTAAATCCATTAAGGGAAGGGACGAATGTCCAAATCGCCGATGAAGGCCAGGCGCAGCGGAAAAACTGCGACGGGCGCGCCCTCGATCTCCAAAGGGCTACTGGTCGGAGCCGGCGCTGTTTTCGCTCTGCTCTTTGCGGGCTTCGTGGCGTTTACCAACAGTCGTTCGGCGCCGCCGCCCTCCGCCATCGGCGGCCCGTTCCAGCTGACGGCGCAAAATGGCCAGCAGGTCAGCGAGCAGGATCTCCTCGGTCGGCCATTCCTTGTCTTTTTCGGCTACACGCATTGCCCGGACGTTTGTCACACGACGCTCTTTGAAATGTCGGAAATCCTGCGCGCCCTCGGCCCATCCGCGAACATCGGCGCGCTTTTCGTGACCGTCGACCCGGAACGCGACACGCCGGAGGTCATCAAGGATTACCTGTCGAACTTCGACCCGCGCATCATCGGCGTCACGGGTCCGCGCGCACAACTCGAACCGATGCTGCGCGAATACCGGATCTATTCGAAGCGCGCGCCTGGAACCGCCGAAGATTATGGCGTCGATCATACCACGGTTGTCTACCTGATGGACAAGCAGGGACGTTTCGTCAGTCCGTTCAACGTCGGACGCAAGCCCCAGGACGCGGCGCGCGATCTCGAAAAATATCTCTGAACCTGAAACGTCAGGAAATTTTCACGTCGGCCTTGAGCCCTTTTCGAGGGGTCGATTTTACCGCCCGAAGCGGTTTTTACGGCTCGCGAGTCGGCGCGCCATCGGCTAGCATGACGTCATGCTTCGTCTTCGTCGCGCGGCGGCGCCGCCCGCCGCATCGAGCCACATTACATTGACGCATGACGGCGAGACGATTGTCGTCGCAGTCAGACGCACGCCGACGGCCCGACGCTTCACGCTGCGCGTGCGCTTCGCCGCGCGGGACGCCGTGCTCACCATGCCCCAGCGCGCCTCGATGCAGGACGCCTGCGATTTCGCCCGACGCAACGCCGCCTGGATTGCAACGCGCCTCAATCGTCTCCCGGAAACCATTCCCTTTGCGCCAGGCGCAATCGTGCCATTGCGCGGCGTTGATCACCAACTGGTCCACGCGCCGGAAAGGCGCGGGACGGTCTGGACCGAAGCGCGAAAAGACGCCGGCGCAGCCTTCGCGCTCTGCGTCGCCGGACAGGCGGCGCATATGCGCAGACGGGTGACGGACTATCTCCGACGCGAGGCGCGCAGGGATCTCGAAGCCGCCGTGATGCGACACACCCATGCGCTGAACCTTTCGCCGGCGCGCGTCAGCCTCCGCGATCCGATCAGCCGCTGGGGCTCCTGCTCGGCGACCGGAAACCTGAATTTTTCCTGGCGGCTTATCCTCGCGCCGTCTTTCGTGCTGGATTATCTCGCGGCGCATGAAGTCGCGCATCTCGTCCACCTCGATCACTCGTCCCGATTCTGGGCGCTCGCGCGACGGTTATCGCCGGATGTCGAGCGCGCGGAAGCGTGGCTTGTTGCGCATGGCGCGCATTTGCACAAATACGGAGCCGGAGACTGATGCGATTGAATCGACGCGAACTCGTTCTCGCCGGCGCCCTTGCCCCTTTCGCGGTCCGCGCGGAAATGACGGATGCGGGGATCCATACCGGGAAAAAACTGCTGGTTCTGGATTTTGAAATCGTCGACACATCGAACGAGCCGGGCGATCAGCGAGCGGATCACGCCCGCCGGCTGATCGCGGCGCGCACGGCAATAGAGGACGGTCTGCGCGCGCACGGGACCTACATCGTCCTGGATCGCAAGCCGATTGAGACGGAGATTGCCGGTATCCTGCAAAAAACCCATCTCCGTACCTGTAATGGCTGCGAGCGCGAACTTGCGGCGAAGGTCGGCGCGGATCTCGTGATGACAGGCGTCATCAACAAGGTCAGCCTGCTTATTCTCAGTATGGGCGTGACCATCTCGCGCGTCTCATCGGATGAACCGCTTTTCCATCAGGGCTTCGATTTTCGTGGCGACAATGACCGTTCCTACGAAAAGACGGGAAAATACATCGCGGACCGCCTCGCGCGCGATCCCGTGGTCTAGGCGATGACGTGAACGAGGAAAGAGACCTGAACGACGAAGCCCGATCCGTTTCGACCTCGAAGCGACAGCCGGAGACCACGTCGCGCATACGCGGGGCGCTTCTCGGCGCTCTCGTGCAACAGGCAGCGTCGCTGCCGCCGATCCGGGTTGGCGTCATCCACCCCTGCGACGCGGTGTCGATCGAAGGCGCGATAGCGGCGCGCGCGCGCGGACTGATCGCGCCGACGCTTATTGGACCGCGCGCGAAAATCGAAGCGGCGGCGCGCGCCGCGAAACTCTCGATCGATGGGCTCGAAATCGTCGAGACGCCGCATAGCCACGCGGCGGCGGAAGCCGCCGTCGCACTTGTCCGACAAGGTCAGCTCGATGCCCTCATGAAGGGATCCCTGCATACCGATGAAGTGATGCGCGCCGTCGTGCGAACGAGCGATGGCCTGCGCACCGAACGGCGCATCAGCCATGTGTTTGTCATCGATGCGCCCGCCTATCCGAAGCTGCTGCTGGTCACTGACGCGGCGATCAACATCGCGCCCAATCTCGATGTCAAACGGGACATTGTGCGCAACGCCATCGATCTGGCCCACGCGATCGGGCTCGCGCGGCCGAAAGTCGCGATACTGTCGGCGGTCGAGACCGTCGAGGGCAAGATTCCGTCGACGATCGAGGCCGCCGCCCTGTGCAAAATGGCCGATCGCGGGCAGATCGTCGGCGGCGACATCGACGGACCGCTCGCCTTCGACAATGCCATTTCGAAAGCCGCGGCGGCGGCGAAAGGCATTGTATCGCCGGTGGCCGGCGACGCCGATATTCTTGTCGCTCCCGATCTCGAAGCCGGCAATATTCTCGCCAAAGAGCTTGTCTTCCTGGCCGGCGCCGACACCGCCGGATTGGTGCTGGGCGCACGCGTTCCGATCATCCTGACCAGTCGGGCCGACGACGTCGCCTCACGGATCGCATCCTGCGCGCTGGCGAAGCTTTTCGGACATCGGCGGCGCATCCTCGTTTGAGGCCGGCCGCGCCGGCCGCCCGGGGGCGCGTCTCGACATCAGGGGGCGCGCATGGCAGAACCTCGCCAAACTTCTCGCTAATGGCGCAAGATGACCGACATCGATCGACTTGAACAGGATACGCTGCGGCAAATCGCAGAGGCTACGGATGAAGCCGCGCTCGAATCCGTGCGGCTCGCCGCGCTCGGTAAAAAGGGCGCGATTTCGGCGTTGCTCGCGACGCTTGGAAAAATGTCGCCCGAAGCGCGCAAGACCGAAGGCGCGCGGATCAACGCCCTGATAGACAAGGCGGCGGATGCCATCGCCGCGAAGCGCGCCACGCTGGC
>CAZJAY010000092.1:0-5929 GCA_964543915.1 uncultured Methylocystis sp.
ACCCGCCCAATCTCGTTAGGGCTGCTTCCTTCCGGACCTGACCCTGTTGTCGAGTGAAGCGTCCACCGCCAACCTCCCATCGACTATGTGGCAGAGCGAAGGCGGCTAGGCAAGGGGGCAAGCAGATTTCCGGTTGGAAAGCGGTCGCTTATGGGAGAAAAATGACAACATGCCGTCCAGCGTCCGGACGAAAACGAGGAGCTTCCCTTGCCTTTGTCGCTCTGGCTGTCTCTGGACATTACCGCCACGATCCTCAGTCTTGCACTGGTCTTCGGCGGGTTCGCCGGCTTTCTCGCCTGGCTGTCGTTCTCTTCCGCTCTCGCGCCGACCATACAACACGCCGCCGGCGTTATTCCGCCGCTGGTGAACATCGGCGCGACCCTTTTCGGTCTGATGCTGACTTTCCTGTCCCAGGATGTATGGGAAGCGAACCGCGCAGCCTATCGCGGTCTTGGGCAGGAACACGCAAATCTGGTCACGATGCTTGCGCTTGATGAGACGCCGGGCGGCGAGAACCAGGCGCTCCGCAAGGCGATCCGCGCCTATGTGGACGCTGTCGTAAACCACGAATGGAAGACGATGGAGGAAGGGAAAAGCGCGCCCGAGGCCGAGGCCGCGCTCAACAGGCTGACCCTTATCGCCGCTGAATCAACCGTGGAGCCCCGCCTTGCCTCGGCGATTTTCGATACGGCGATGAAGCTGCGCGCCGCCCGGGAAAAACGGCTCGCCATCGCAAGCGACTATCCCGACGACCGGAAATGGCTCGCCGTGCTCCTGCTCGCCTTCTTCACCCAGATCAGCCTCGCCGCCACGCATCTGGAGAAAATCCGCGCCCAGCTGCTCGCCCAGCTCGTCTTCGGCGCCGGAGCCGTAACGGCCATCTCCCTCGTCGCATCGGTCGAACAACCGTTTTCGCCGCCCAATGCGATCAGCCCGCAACCTCTCATCGACGTGCTGCTGCGAATGCCCGGACGCTGATGGCGTAGAGCACGACGTTCACCCTGCCGGCGAAAAGCAAGTGCGCCGCCATGGACCGCTTGCTAAAGACAGTTCCGCTTTTGAAAAGGACTTCGCGCGTGACCGACGCGACCGCCATCAGCCGCCAGCTTGCGGCCATTCTTGACTGTTTCGAACGCAGCGGTTTCGCACGCCGCGAGCCGCGACTATTGCAGCCTGCCGGGGTTTTCCTCGACCGTTCGGGCGAGGATTTCCGGGGTCGCCTCTATCTGACGAGCGACGCCTCCGGCGCCGAGCTTTGCCTGCGGCCGGAGTATACAATCCCGATCTGCCTCGATTATCTCGCCGCCGGCGCTTCCGGACCGGCCGCGTTCGCCTATGGCGGCTCAATTTTTCGCGCGCCGGAACACGGCGCGTCGGGCGACGCCGAATTGTTGCAGGCGGGCATCGAAAGTTTCGGCCGCGCCGATCGCGAGGCTGCCGATACGGAAATTCTTGCAGCAGCGCTTGAAGCCGCGCAGGCCGCCGGCGCGCCGCCCCTGACCGTCCGTATGGGCGACGCTGGCCTTGTTGCGGCCTTCCTCGACGGGCTCGATTTGCCGCCGGCGTGGCGACGGCGCGTCGTGGCCGGCCACGCGCGCGGTCAATCGCCGGCGGAGCTCTTTGGCGCGCCGCGCCCGGCGGCGGTCGCCGACGATCAGTCCGGCGTGCTGACGGCGCTGACCCGAGTCGATCCAGCCGACGCCCGCCGTCTCGTCGAGGATCTGCTCTCCATCGCCGGGATCGCCGCCGTCGGCGGCCGTAGCGCGGCGGAAATCGCGGAGCGGTTCCTCGAACAGGCGACGCTCGCGGAGGGTGATGCGGTTCCGGCTGAAAAACGCAGGCTGGCGGAGGCTTTCTTCGCTATCGAGGGTTCGCCCGACGCCGCGTCGCGCGCGCTGCGTCGGCTGGCGACGGACGCCCGCCTCGATCTTTCGGCGGCGCTCGATTGCCTCGACGCCCGCGCGGGCTTCATCGCGGCGCGGGGTCTGCCGCTCGACGACATGTTCTTTTCGGCGAGCTTCGCGCGCCAGCTCGACTATTACTCGGGCTTCGTTTTCGAGGCGCGCCGGCGCGGGAGCGATACGCCGGTTATCGGCGGCGGCCGCTACGACCGCCTGCTGAAGACGCTCGGCGCCAGCGACGATATCCCGGCCGTCGGCGCGGCGATCTGGGATGAACGTCTGGGGGGCGCGTCGTGAACGACAGAAAACTCGTTATCGCCTCGCCTTCCTCGGGCCGGCTGCAGGATAACGCCCCCGCCTTTTTCGCCCGCGCCGGCCTGGAGCTGACCCAGGGCCGCGGCGCCCGCGACTATCGCGGCGCGATCGCCGGCCTCGACGGCGTCGAAGTCGCCTTTTTGTCAGCCTCGGAAATCACCAGCCGGCTGGCGCGCGGCGAAGCGCATCTCGGGGTAACCGGCGAAGATCTTGTGCGCGAAGAGATCGCCGACGTCGAAAATACGGTGGCCTTGCTCACGCCGCTGGGTTTTGGCGCCGCCAATGTCGTGGTGGCCGTACCGCAGGCCTGGATCGACGTCCGCACAATGGCCGATCTCGCCGATGTCGCTGGCGGCTTCCGCGCGCGCCACGGCAGAGGGCTGCGCTTAGCTACAAAATACGTCAATACTCCGGGGCGTTTGTTCGCCCGTCGGGGCGTCGGCGACTTTCGTTTTTGCTAGCGCGCCGGCGCGCCGGCGGGCGCGCCCGCCGCCGGCTCCGCCGATCTGATCGTTGACATCACCACGACCGGCGCGACGCTCGCCGCCAATGCGCTCAAAATACTCGAAGACGGCGTGATTCTGCGCTCGCAGGCCAATCTTGTGGCGTCGCTGGCCGCGACGTGGACAGAAACCGCGCGCGAAGCGGCGCGGGACATTCTTTCTCGCATCCCGGCCGAAGAAGCCGCCCGCACCACACGGGAAATCCGCGCCGGGATCGCTGGCCTGTCGCCACAGACGCTACAGGAAGCGGAAGCGCAGTTCGGCGCCCGATCTTCCGGCGCCGCCGGGGAAACAGTCGCTTTCGTCTGTCCGGCCAGAAATGTCGCAGCGCTCGCCGACTGGCTGATCTCGAAAGGCGCAACACGCGTTTCCAGCGCGCGACTCGATTACGTCTTTGAGGCAGACAATGCGCTTTGGCGCCGCCTTGCTGAACGGCTCGCGCTTAACGAAACGAAGCCGGGGTGATGGGCGTCATCCGACGCGATCATCACAACAAGGCGCGCGTGATCTGACGATTGCATCGCCGCCGGAAATTTATGGCTCCAGACGCGCCATCTCCGCGCACGGCAGGCGACGGCCTTAAAGTCGGTTACGCGTCATAAAATGCAATTTATTGTAGCCATTCGCTAGCGAAGGTAAATTCTGACGTCACTTTATTGACCCATTTGATGCGCATGACATGAATCATAATCAAGATGCACAATCGGTGTTTATGCCGGCGTCTTACAAATCGTATGGTTAGGACTGGATCGTGACCCGGATGTTCAAACGCAGCGCACAACTGTTTTTGGTTGCTTACGGTTTCGCCGTATTTTTTTGTGCGGCGACGGTTTTCGCATCGAACGCCCTAGCGCAGGAGCCGCCAACAGAAGCGCCCTCCGGTCATCTGAAGATTGAACAAATTCAGGTCGCCTTTATCGGTTCGGGCGCTGTCGGGGGCGGCACGCTGGATTTTGAAGGCAAATCCTACAAGTTCAGCGTCAAAGGGCTCGGCGTTGGCGGGTTTGGCGCCTCGCGTCTGAGCGCAACAGGCGAGGTCTATGGCCTCAAAAAGCTTGAGGATTTTGCGGGGCCATACGCCGAACTGCGCACAGGCTGGGCAGTCGGCGATTTTGGCAAGGGTCGCTTCTGGCTTCGCAACGCCAATGGCGTCTATCTGAAAATCGAAGGGAAGCGCCAGGGCGCCCAGGTTGGCGTTGGCGCGGAAGCGGTTCTCATCACGCTGGATGAATAGCCCTCGCAACGGCATCCGCCCGGACTCATCGAGTCGCTGTGAACGGCGCTGGTCCGGATGGGCGTGGGGCGCATAAAGACCGGCCGTAAATCGGCGTCAGCCTCTTTCTGCGCTTTTATGCCGGTTTGATTGAATTTGATTTTCCGCCATGATCAATTTGTCGCGCGTATTATGCATTGCGTCACATTTTGAACTGACGACAGGGTCAGACAGAGCCTATTGCTTTCGGCTGAACCATATCCGTATCGAGCAGCGCGAAAAGCAGATGATCGCGCCATTCGCCATTTATGTTGAGATAGCTGCGCGCGTAGCCCTCCTGCCGGAAGCCGACGCGCGTCAGCAAACGACGTGAGGGTTCGTTCGTGGGCAGGCACGCAGCCTCTATGCGATGCAGTCCCTGGCGCTCGAACATGTAGCGGGATGCGGCGCTGACGGCGCGAGTCATGAAGCCCTTGCCGGCATAGGGCGCGCCCATCCAGTAGCCGAGCGAGGCGGACTGCGAGACGCCGCGGCGCACATAACCAAAGGACAGACCGCCGAGCAGGACATTGTCTTCCTCCCGGAACAACAAAAAGGAATAGGCTTCGTCGCGCGCCATTTCCTCCGCGTGCCGTCGCACCCGGAAGCGAAAGCTCGCGCGGGTCAGATCGTCGGCGGGCCAAACGGGCTCCCATGGCGTGAGAAACGCCCGGCTCTGCTCGCGCAACGCCGCCCATTCGGCAAAATCGCGCAACTCCGAGGGCCGCAGATAAACGCCCTCGCCGAGAATCGGCATATCGCGGCGTCCGAGAACCCCGAACAAGGCCATGCGACTCAGGGCCTCATGCTTTCGCCGCGCGGGCGCGCGCGGCAATGAAGGCGGCGACGCGCCCAACGTCGTTTTCAAGCACGGTGAAATGTTCGCGGCCCTCAAGCCGCGCGGCGAGATCGCCCGGCAAGCGCGGCCTTGCGCCGATCGCGCGTTCGATGGCGTCAGGGAATTTCGCCGGATGCGCGGTCGCGAGCGCAACCACCGGCGTCGAAGGATCGATCGCGAGGCGCGCGCGCGCGGCGCGAACGCCAATCGCCGTATGCGGATCAATGACATAATCCGCTTCACGATAGGTGCGGGTGATCTCGTCTGTCGTCGCCGCCTCATTCACAGAATGCGCGTCGAAGGTTGCGCGAATGCTCGCAAGGGACGCCGGCGTTATGTCGAACGCCCCGGACTGATCGAGCGAGGCGAAGGCGCCCCGGATCGTCGCCGCATCGCGCCCGCACGCGTCGAACAGGAGGCGTTCGAAATTCGACGACACCTGAATGTCCATCGAAGGCGATTGTGTTGGCATGACGCCACGCGGTTCATAACGTCCACTGTCGAGTGCGCGGGCAAGAATATCGTTCGCATTGGTCGCAACAATCAGACGATCAACCGGCAGGCCCATGCGCTTCGCCAGATAACCCGCAAGCACGTCGCCGAAATTGCCGGTTGGCACCGAATAGGAAATGTGACGATGCGGCGCGCCGAGAACAACGCCGCTGGTGAAATAATAGACCATTTGCGAGACGACGCGCGCCCAATTAATCGAATTCACCCCGGCGAGGCCGACGCGCGTCCGAAAGGCGGCGTCGCGGAACAGACGCTTGAGGATATTCTGCGCGTCGTCGAAGGTGCCTTCGAGCGCAATGGTATGAATATTATCGTCAGCGACGGTCGTCATCTGCCGGCGCTGAACTTCGGAGACGCGTCCTTTCGGAAACAGGATGAACACATCGACGCGATCGAGGCCGCGAAACGCTGCAAACGCCGCCGCGCCCGTATCGCCCGAAGTCGCGCCAACGATGGTGGCGCGCATGTTCCGGTGCTCCAGCGCCTGATCCATCATGCGGCCAAGGAGCTGCATGGCAAGATCCTTGAAGGCGAGGGTCGGACCATGGAAGAGTTCGAGCACGAACAGATTGTCGGAGATCTGCGCAAGCGGGGTGACTGCGCGATG
>CAZJAY010000093.1:0-5921 GCA_964543915.1 uncultured Methylocystis sp.
GCGCGGATCGTAGAAGCGGACGTCGGGATCGAGGCCATCGATATCCGATGTGCGTATATACGGCGGGTTGGACACGACGACGTCGAAACGTCGCCCGAGCGCATCGCCCCAATTACCGCGCAGCACAGCGGCGCGATCGGCGAAGCCGCAGCGCGCAATATTCGCGGCCGTCGCCCGACAGGCGGCGAGCGATAGATCGACCGCAACGACACGCGCTCGCGGCAGTTCGTCGAGCAACGCGCAGGAGATCGCGCCCGAACCGGCCCCGAGGTCGAGGATCGAAAGCGGCGCATCGCGGCGTTCGGCAAGAAGCGCGAGCGTCGTTTCGATCAGCGTTTCCGTATCGGCGCGGGGATCAAGCACCTCGGGCGCAACAGTCAGTACCACGGTCCAGAAACCGCGGGCGCCGACGATGCGCGAAACCGGCTCGCCACGCAGTCGCCGGTCGGCGAAGGCGGCGAGCCGCGCACGCTCCGACCGGGACAGGAGAATGTCCGGCGCAAGCGCAAGATCAAGGCGCGACAGGCCGCAGGCCGCGCGCAACAGGCTGCGCGCGTCCTCCGGCGCCGTTTCGATCCCGGCGGCCGAAAGACAGCGCACCAATGCGAGAAGCGCCTCGCCCCGCGTCGTTTCTGAGAGCGCGAAGATCGCTGGCTGCGCGTCAGGGGCCACGGGCGATCAGCGCCGAGAGACGTTTCGCGAATGCGGCGGCGTCGACGGGCGGCTCGCCATCGGCCACGCGCGCCATGTCGAGCAGCAGAAACATCCCGTCCGACGCAGCGGCCTCGCCGCTCTCGGCAAGCTTTTCCGACAACGCCGAGACCGCGGGGTGCCTTGCATTGATTTCCAGCACCGGCCGCCCGCTCATCCCCGCCTGTCCCTGATTGGCGAGCAAACGCGCGAGTTGTCGATCAAGTCCGGAATCGGCGGCGACGAGACAGCAGGCGCTTTCGGTCAGACGCATCGAGATGCGCACATCGCCAACATGGTCAGCAAGCGTTTCCTTGAGCGCCGCGACGAGCGGCCCGACATCGGGCGACGCCGACGTCCCGGACTCTTGCGTTTCGAGAAGAGGAATGGCGTCGATGTCGGCGAGCCCCTGCGTCACCGATTTGAAAGGCTTGCCATCGAATTCGGGCGCGCTCGTGACCCAGAAAGCATCGACGGGGTCGTCGAGAAGCAAAACCTCGACGCCGCGCGAGCGGAATCCCTCCAGATGCGGCGATGCGGCCAGCCGCCGTGAATCATCGCAGGGAATGGAGTAGATCGCCGTCTGGTTCTCTCGCAGATCGGCGACGTAGTCCTTCAGGGTCCGCGTCTCGCCGCTGGATCGTGTCGAGGCGAAGCGGGCGATCGCGAAAAGCGCCTCGCGTCGGCTCGGTTCTTCGTGGAGGCCTTCTTTTATAATCGCGCCGAAATTTTCCCAGACTTCAGCGAATTTTTCCGGATCGGTCTCGGCGAGCTTCGAAAGCTCCTGAAGGATGCGTGTCGTCACCGCCTTGCCAATCGTGGCGATAAGGGGACTCTTCTGCGCCATTTCGCGCGAGACATTCAGGGGGACATCGGCGCTATCGACCACGAGTCGGACGAAGCGCAGCCACGCGGGCAAAAGATCAAGGTCGCGCGAGATCATCACGCGTCGTACGTAAAGCTTCGATTTGCTTCGGCGGGCGGGGTCGAAAAGATCCAGTGGACGGGAGCCCGGCACGAAGGCGAGGACGGTATATTCCGTGCGACCCTCGGCGCGCCAATGCGCCGTCAACGCGGGCTCGTCGAACTGTCCCGAAAGCCGCCGGTAGAAATCGGAATATTCCTCCGGCGTAATTTCCGATCTTGGCTTCGTCCAGAGCGCAACGCCATCGGCGATACGCTTCGCGGCCTCGCCCGGCGCGGCGATGAGGTCGATCGGGGTCGCAACGGCGCCGGAATGTTCGCGAACGATATTTTCGACGCGCCACGCGTCGAGAAACTCGTCGCTGTCGGCGTTGAGATGCAAAGTGACCCGGGTCCCGACGAGCGGGGCCTCGGCGCGATCAAGCGGCGCGATCGAATATCTGCCCTTGCCCGCCGAGGTCCAGCGCCACGCTTCGTTCGCGCCGGCGCGGCGCGTTGAGACGTCAACCCGATCGGCGACCATGAAGGCCGAATAAAAGCCAACGCCGAAACGGCCGATGAGCGATGCAGCCGCATCGGCTTTCTCTTTGCCGACCCGCTCCAGAAAAGCGCGCGTGCCGGAATTGGCGATAGAGCCCAACGCGGCGATCAATTCCTCGCGCGACATGCCGACGCCATTGTCGACGATGGTGAGGCTTCGCGCGTCCCGATCGATGGTTATCGTAATGAGCGGCGCGGCGGCTTCGGCCGCAAGCTTCTCATCCGACAGGGCTTCATAACGAAGCTTTTCGCACGCGTCCGCTGCGTTCGAAATCAGTTCGCGAAGAAAAACGTCGCGCTCGGAATAGACCGAATGCGTCATCAACTCCAGGAGCTGGTCGACATTGGCTTCGAAACCGAAATCGACGGCTTCTGTCGCATCGCTCATGACGGTGGAAGCGGCGTCGGTCGTCATCGGGTCTCCTTCATCATTCAGTCGCCGTTGCGAGGCGGGCGCGGCTGGTGGACTCTCTCCCGCTGCGGCGGGCCGCCTTCAGGTCGGCCCTGACGCGCGGAATTGCAAGACCCCGGTCGCGCCGGGCTTGCCCCGATGGGCGACCCGAGCGAACATGACAACGGAGAGGGAGCATTGCGCATGGAGGAGATCGACGCACGCCGCGCATCCGCGCCAAAACCCGCCCTCAGGGTGATTGCGGGCGCAGATCGGCGCGCGGGCTCTGAAGGAGCGGGCGACCACGTCAGCGAAACCGAGCCTCGCCAGCCGGTCGTGGCTTTTGACAGACGCGAACTCAACACGCTCTTTAACCTTTACGGGGCCAAAGTCTCAGCCGGCGAATGGCGAGACTATGCGCTCGATTTCATGCCGGCGAAGGCCGTCTTTTCCGTCTATCGTCGAACGAGCGATATGCCGCTTTACAGAATCGAGAAGATCCCGGAACTCGCGCGCCGGCAAGGACTCTACGCGGTCTTCGCGGCTGATGGGCGGGTGTTGCGTCGGGGCCACGAACTTGGCCGCGTGATCCGGGCGCTCGACCGGGGGCTGCGGCTTGTCGGCGCGGAATAAAAAAACCCCGCCGAAGCGGGGTTTTTCCGAATTTTGCCGTCAGTTGTCTCTGTCGCCGAAAAGGAAGAGCAGGGACTGAAACATATTGATGAAGTCAAGATACAGCGAGAGCGCGCCGAAAATGCTTTTCTTCTGCGCAACCTCATAGCCGTCCGACTCGAAATACATGTCCTTGATCATCTGCGTCTCCCACGTCGTAAGACCGGCGAAGATCAACACCGACAGGATCGACAACGCGAACTGAAGACCGGTCGACTGCAGGAACAGATTGACCAGACCCGCGATGACCAGACCCCAGACGCCCATGACGAGGAAGGAGCCGAACGCGGAAAGATCGCGGCGTGTCACGTATCCATAAAGGCTCAGTCCGCCAAACGCCGCCGCAGTGATAAAGAACACGCGAGCGACCGACACGCCCGTGAAGACGAGCAGGATCGACGACATCGATAAGCCCATCACCGCTGCGAAAGCGAAGAAGGTGTTACGCGCCGAAGCGACCGACATGCCCTGCATGCGCGCGCCCAACATAAAGATGAACGCGAGCGGCGACAGCATGATGAGCCAGCGCAACGGCGACGTGTAGATCGCCTGCCCAAACGGCGTCAACGCAAGCGCGCCGCCACTCTTGTTAACGGCAAGCATATAAACGCCGAGCGCGACCGCGCCGGTGATGGCGAGCCCGATCGACATATAGTTGTAAACACCGAGCATGTAGGCGCGCAGGCCCTGATCGACCTCAACCGCCGTCGACCGCGCGGCGCCACGCTCGTAGCCAACGCCCCATTTGCTGCCGTCGAAGTTAGACATTTTTTCCTCTCGATCTGAGTTGCGCCTCCCGGCGACCCTCTCGTGGCTTGATCACGAGTTTGGACTAATATGGCGGGATGGCCGGCAGGAGGCAAGCAGGCCAAGGATGAACTCTTGTTAACGTTGGGACATTGCCGTTCAGAATGGCGACCCGCGTCCCGCCCGTCCGCAGACGGGGCGACCGATCAATTTTCGCCAATCTGCAAACGATCTGACCCGGCTCTGACCGATACGCTTGCCGTTCGAAGCGATTACGCTACGATTTGGAAAGTTGGGTTGCGGCGAGGCGATCGCGGCCGGTTTCTGACAAATACATTGCGCCGTTTTTCACGATTGACGTCAAATCCTGTTGTCTCGCTCTCGACCCGGCGCGCAGAGCCAAGGAACAGGAAAACCTGGAGGTTGAACATGCCTGCCATTCGCTTCCGGAAAAAATACAAATGGCCATTGTCATCGGGGCGACCCGCTTATGCGCTGATGGCGGCGGCGTTCATCGGCGCTGCTCTTCTTGCTGCGCCCGGGACAGCTTCGGCGCACGGACGCCTCGGCGCGGCGCAGGGTCGGTGCCGTCTGTATATCGGCCCGGATGTTATGAACTTCACCGGCTATCTACCTGAAGCCTCCAAGAATGAATTCTGCGAGGATATTCCGTCGACGGGCCCGGTGATCATGGTTCTTGACGCCGAGCAGGATGAACTCAGGGACATGCGCGTCGAAATGCGCATCGTGAAGGATGTCGGCGGCGAGAGTAAGGAACCGGAAACTCTTGACGAGATCACGGTCGCCTACAGCGCGCCGAAAAAATACCCGTCCGGCACGATAAATTTCGAACATGATTTCAAGGAAGGCGGATTTTTCGTCGGCGTGGTCACGGTAACGGGCGATCACGGAGAACGCTGGACCTCGCGTTTTCCCTTTTCGGTCGACCGCTCATTGTTCCGCGATCTTCCGGCCTATGCGTTAATGGCGCTTGGCGTGCTGGCAGCTTCAACCATCTATCTCGTCCACCGTCGCCGGCAGCAGCCTATTCTCGCTGGCGCGTCGGCGTCGCCCTCCCGGGGTAGCGGGCCCTCGGACGGCGATCGGCAGGATCACGGTCCGGACAAGCGCGATCCCGATCCGGAGCACGAGGCGACTCCGGCGGAATAAAGGCATAGCGCCCGCGAGAAGAACGCTGCCCGTGAGGGCCACGTTGTTTCGACTGAACCGGCCATGCGTTCCTATATTGTTCTTGCGCTGATTGGCGCTTGTGGCTAAGCTCATGCTTCTGGTTTCGGGAGCGTTGGGGCGGAGTCATGGCGGTAAGGGTTGCGACAGTCGCCTTTGAGGGCGTTGAGGCCCGCCCGGTCGACGTCCAGGTTCAGATCGCCAGCGGCTCGGTCGTTTTCAACGTTGTGGGGCTCGGCGACAAGGCGGTCACGGAATCGCGCGAACGTGTTCGCGCCGCGCTGATCGCTTCCGGACTCGCGCTGCCGGCGAAGCGCATCACCGTAAATCTTGCGCCGGCGGATATGCCGAAGGAAGGCAGCCATTACGATCTGCCCATTGCGCTTGGCGTCATGGCCGCGATCAGGGCTATCCCGTCGGATGCGCTCGATGGTTTCGCCGTTCTCGGCGAACTGGCGCTGGACGGCGCATTGACGCCTGTCGCCGGCGTCCTGCCGGCCGCCGTCGCAGCCAATGCGCGCGGGCTCGGCCTGATCTGCCCGCACGCCTGCGGGCCGGAGGCGGCATGGGCGTCCGACGAGATGGATGTGCTGGCGCCTCGATCGTTGATCCAGCTCGTCAATCACATCAAGGGACTTCAGGCGTTGGCGCGGCCAGCCCCGGCCGTGCGCGCGCCAGCTGGCGACTCGCCGGATCTGCGCGACATCAAGGGTCAGGAGAGTGCGAAACGCGCCCTCGAAATCGCGGCGGCGGGCGGCCACAATCTGCT
>CAZJAY010000094.1:0-5852 GCA_964543915.1 uncultured Methylocystis sp.
AAAAGACGCTCTACTCCATGCTAAGACAATCCATGGTGGAGGGTGTGCAGTCTTGGAACAACGTCATCGAGAACGACTGTCGCGAGTCTCTCCGGATCAGGCCCTGAACCGTGCGTGATCTCCTGGATGCAGTGAGCCGCGTCGAACTGCGCGCCGGCCTCGAAATCGCGACGGTTACCCATAACGGCCTTTCCCGCCACGCGCACGACGTTTTCTCGCCGATGACGCGCGGAGCCCCTTTCGTGTGAGCTTCTATGCTGACCGACAGGCGCTCTCGCGACCGAGGGTCTGTCGCCGGTCGCGACGACCGACGATGTTGCCCTGATTTTTCGGGTGGTTAGACCCTGCCGAAAACGCCTTCTTCGCCGCGTTTCGTCCTGAACCGGGATTGAACCGCACATTGGAACGATAGTAAAGATAAATTGACGGCAGGCGAACGAATAAGCGCCGCGGTGTCATGCCGCATAGACAAGGCGCGACGGATCTAACCTTGCAAAATCCGTTAACTATGGAGATCGCGCCGTGACAGGCCTGCGCAGATTTTTTTTGTCCGCCGGCCTGATCGGACTTGTTATCGTCGCCTTGGTGCAATTGCGCGCGCAAACGACGGGTCTTGTCGCGACCAAAGCCTGCCGCGACGCAATTCCTGTCACCGTTTTGCAACAATCAAATCACGCGCCGGCGCCGGTCGTCGTTATCGCGCATGGTTTTTCCGGATCGCAACAATTAATGGCGCCAATTGCGACCTCGCTCGCACAAAATGGCTATGTCGCTGTTACTTTCGACTTTTCCGGTCACGGCCGTAATCCGCAACCCCTGACCGGCGGCCTCGTCGATCTCGCAAAATCCACCGATGTTCTGCTTGCCGATCTCAACAAGGCGATCGCGTGTGCGCGCGCGCTTCCGGGCGTAGATGGCCGGGTCGCCATTCTTGGTCATTCGATGGCTACAGATCTGCTCGTGCGTGCGGCCCAGCATGATCCGGGCGTCGAGGCTGTCGTGGCGCTGTCGTTTTTTTCGCGGGAAGTCACGCCCGCAAGTCCGAAAAATTTGCTGATTGTCGACGGAGCCTGGGAGTCGCAACGTTTGATCGACGTTGGCGCAGGCGTGGTGTCCGCGACGGCGGGCGCGCCGGCGCTGTTGGGAGTAACCTATGGCGATCTGGTCAAAGGCTCAGGGCGTCGTCTCGTCCTGGCGCGAGATGCGGAGCATATCGGCATTCTCTACAGTCGTGACGCCCATGCCGAGACTGTCGCATGGCTTAACGCCGTGTTTGACCTGGATCGGGCCGGAGCGCTCGATCGGCGCGGCTTTTGGCTTGCGCTGCTTTTCGCCGGATTGATCGCGCTGGCGCGCCCGCTCGCCCGGCGCCTGCCGCCGCTCGCGCCCACGCCGCTCGGGGCAGGCCTTTGCTGGCGTCGTCTTGCGCCGCTCGCAGTCGCGCCGGCGCTGCTTACGCCGATGCTCCTGTCGCAAATTCCAACGGACTTCCTGCCGGTTTTGCTCGGAGACTATCTTACGGCGCATCTTGGACTTTCCGGACTTTTGACGGCGGCCGGCATGCGGCTGGCGCGCATTCCGCCGATGGTCGCGCCGATCCCGGGATGGCGCGTATGCGCCTGCGGCGCGGCGGTGGCGATCTATTATGTTCTCTGCCTCGGTCTCCCGCTCGTAGCCTATGTCGTTTCGTTTACGCCGACGATCCGCCGATTGACGCTCCTCCCGGTCATATTCATCGGTTGCGCGTCATATTTCCTTGCGGACGAATGGCTGACGCGCGGTCCGGGCGCGGTGCGGGGCGGCTATGCGTTCAGCAAATTCTGTTTCATTGCGTCGCTTGCGCTCGCCGTTGCGCTTGATCCGCGCCGACTGTTTTTTCTGATTATTATTTCGATTGTCGTCGTCATTCTGCTTACGGTTTATGGCCTTGTCGGCCATTGGGTCTACGCGCGTACGCGGGATCCCCGCGCCGGCGCCCTTGGCGCCGCATTCGGCCTCGCCTGGGCCATCGCCGTCTGCTTTCCGATCGTCGCCTGAGGCCCGCCGGCACGCCCTGTACTCCAGCGCAGCCGTAATTCAGCCAGATGCGCGGCCAGGGCGAAGACGAGGCCGCCTGCGATCATAACGGTCGACGCGCCCGCCAGCGCGTTTCGTAGCGCGAATAAAAGGCCGGAGCCTGAAGCGAGATTGAAGAGGAAGGCGAGCGGGGCGGGGCCAACGCCCCGCATCTGGCGCAGCGCAAGGACTCCGATCGCCTCGAAAGCGACAAGGATCAGAATGATATCGATAAAGCGCGGATCGAGGATGAAGCTCACGGAGCCTCTCCTGAGGCGGGTCCCGCCTTGCCGCGGTTGCGCAGCCAGAAGGTGACGAACGGCCGATTCAATTCCACCATCTTCCGGTTGAGAACGCCCGCGAAACTGACCCACGCGAGATAGGGCGTGAGCAGTCCGGCTGCGAAGGGAGAAATTGCGCCGACGGCGATGATAAGCGAAACAATCGAAAGCCAGAGGAAAACAAGTTCGACGAGCGCCCAGTCGGGGCGCCTTAATTTGAAGAACAACGGACTCCAGGCGACATTCAGCACAGCGTTAACAAGAAACAGGACCAGCAAACCTGTGCGTGCGCCATCGTCAGGCGCCTGTTCCCATGCGAGCACGCCGCTTGTTGCGGTCAGCAAAAAAATCAACGTCCACGCGGGCCCGAAAATCCAGTTCGGCGGTCGCCATGGCGGAAAGCGCAAACCTTCGTACCAGTCGCCGATCTCCGTCGCGAGGCCGCCCAGTCCGGCGACGAGCGCGACAATGACCGTAGCGATCGTGACGAGAGTCCATCTGTCTGCGGCGAGCGAGATCATGGCGAGGCCAGTCTGAGTAAATGGGCGAGATCCTTGAAAAAGATGCGCACATGCGCCATCGGGTCGCGGCGCACCAGCTCCTTGTTCATATAGGCTTCCCACGTCAGGCGTTGAACGTCGGGATCCTTGCAGATGCTGACGAAGGCTTCCCGCAGCCGGTCGCTCCGATACCAGAAATACTGCATGATCCCGAGAATGAAGAAGACCCGGCCGTGCAGCTTCATGAAGCGTTTGCGCGCTGTCGCCAGCACTCTCGCGTCGCCGGTGCGCAGAAACTCCTCGGCGGCGTCGGCCGCAAGGCGCGCGCTCAGCATGGCGTAGTAAATACCCTCGCCGGATGCGGGCGCAACGACGCCCGCCGCGTCGCCAACGAGAAGAACGTCGCGTCCATTATCCCAGCGCCGCAGCGGCTTCAGGGGAATTGGCGCGCCTTCGCGCCGTATTGTTTCGGTCGTGTTGAGACTTGTCGCATCGCGCAGGTCGCGCACCGAGGTTTTAAGCGAGAAACCCTTGCATGCGCTGCCGGAGCCGACGCTCATCGTTCCGCCGTGGGGAAACACCCACGCGTAAAAGTCAGGCGAGAGGGCGCCGCGATAGTGAATTTCGCAACGGTCGGCATCGCCCGACTCCACGGGCGGCGTTGCGATCACCTCGTGATAGGCGAAGACGAAGCGCATCCTGTCCGCGCCCGGCACTTCCTGTCGGCCAACCTGGGACAGCGCGCCATCCGCCCCGATAACGAGCCGCGCGCGCAGCGTTCGTGGTTCGGCTTCCTGCGCGACACGATAGTGGATTTGCGTCACGCCTGCGCTGTCGCGCGTCAGACTTTCGTATGCGCCCGTCACGCGGAGCGCGCCTGCGTCGGCAGCGCGTTCGCGCAGCCATTCGTCGAATTCACAGCGATCGACCATGCCGACGAAGCCGCCGTCGATCGGCATATCGACCGCGACGCCTTTGGGAGAGATCATCCGCGCCGAACGCACGCGCGCTTTCAGCAGTCGGTCGGGAATGCCGAAATCACGAATGAGACGCGGAGGAATGGCGCCGCCGCAGGGCTTGATGCGCCCTGCCTTATCGATGAGCGCAACGCTTCGGCCGCGTCGCGCAAGATCATGCGCAGCGGTGGCGCCGGCGGGCCCGCCGCCGACGACCGCAATATCGAAAATCATCTCGTCCGTCATGGCGGAGTCCTTCCTAAACTTTCGCCATCGCCGCATTTTGCAGCGTGACGGCGGGCTCAGGCGCCGCGAGCGGACGCGCGATCCGGGCTGCGAGCGCGGCGGAAACGACGAATAACGCCGCTTCGGAGACGAAAACGAGCGCATAGGCCGTGAGTGGCGCACCAACGAAAAAGCGCGCGATATCCACAAAAAGCGTCGCCACAACGCCGCCACAACCAAAGGCGAGCGCCTGCGCGGCGCCCCACAGGCCCATACGCGTGCCTTCACGCGCATGCGCGCCGGCGCCGGCGAGTCCCATCATCGAGCCGATCGCGGCGACCGCGAAGGCGCCGTTGGCGAGACCGAGCGCAAAGACGGCCGCGCGTAATGCGAGCGCAAGGCCAGCGTAGCCGCTCGCGGCGACAGCCACGAGCGCCGCGCCTGACGCGAGACAGCCGCCGACAGTCCACAGACGCAGCGATCCCAGACGCGGCCCGCCGATCACTGTCGCCGCAATGGCGACGCCCACCATGCCGAGCAGCCCGCCGCCGTGCTGCAGACCCGCGAGTTTCGTGGTCGCGCCTGGCGTCATACCGAAAACAAGGCCGGCGAATGGCTCGACCAGCAGTTCCTGCATGCTGTAGGCGAGCATCGAAACAAAAACGAAAATGGTGAACTGACGCGCTGCCGGTTCGCGCCAGACTTCGACGAAGGCCTCGCGGAACGGCGGTTTCCGTTGTGTCGTGGGCGTTGGCGACGTTGCGGTCTCAAGACCGATCACAGCGAGCGTTGCCAGGAGAAAAGCGATCCCGCAAACGATCGCCGTCACGAGGATCAGACGTTGCCGCGAGAAGGGATCAAGGAAATGTCCGGCAAGCGGCGCGCTGATCGCAAAGCCGAGGATCATCATCACCCAGACAGTCGTCGCTGCGGCGGCGCGACGGGCCGGGGCGACACGCGTCGCAAGCATCGCGAGCGTCGACGTGCCTGCGGCGCCGGCGCCGACGCCGACAAGAAGGAAGGCCACAGCCGCCAGCGTGAGCCCTGCAGCAGGATGGTCCGCCGCGAGCGCTGCGCCAAGCGCCGCGCCGACGCCGCCAATCGCGAGCGAGGCGACGCCTCCAATGATCCACGGGGTGCGTCTACCGCCGACATCGGCGCCGTAGCCCCAGGCAGGACGCAGAATCTGCACCCCGTAATGCGAGGCGACGAGCAGCCCGGGAACGAGTGCGGGTAAGGCAAGCTCAACCACCTTGACGCGATTGACGGTCGATGTCATCAACACGACGATAGAGCCGATCGCAGTCTGGACGAGGCCGAGCCGGACGATGCCGGACCAACCGAACGGCGCATGGGTCATCCGTGGCTTCCCTTCCGGTCTTGTTTGACCGTTTGGCCGCTCACAGTCGCAGCGCGAATGCGGAGAGCAGCATCCCGAGAACGTCAAGCGTTGTGCCCGTCGCATTATAGAAGGGCGCTTCGGCGCGCGGATCGCCGAGAAGCCTTCGCATAAGCGCAAACTGCCCGACGAGAAGCGCTGCAACGCCGACCGCATTTAGAGGACGGTCCCATGAGACAAGCAGGCCAATCACGACGATCTGCGGCGCCGCCATAATGATGCAGGCCAGACGCGCCGCAACATCGACCCCAAGCTGCACCGGCAAGGAAGCGACGCCCATGCGCGCATCGCCTTCCACGGATTTGAAGTCGTTGAGAGTCATTATGCCGTGTGCGCCAATGCTGTAGAGCAGGGCGAGCGCGATAATCCGCCAGTCCGGAAGCGACGCCGCCATGACCGCGGCGCCCGGGAACCATCGCAGGCCTGCATCACAAAG